>NZ_JBGFQZ010000012.1:0-95765 GCF_041295535.1 Cellulomonas sp. ICMP 17802
GCGGACGCCGCTGCCGGGTACGTGGCGGCCGACGCCGCGGCCGGGTAGGCAGCGGCCGGGTAGGTCGCCGCCGGGTAGGTCCCGGCCGGGTACGTCGGAGCCGGGGCGGCGGCGGGCGTCGCGCCCGGTGCCGGCGGCACGTAGGGGCCGTAGGCCACGGGCTGCCGCGGCCGCGAGGGCTGCTGGTTGGCGACGACGATGATCAGCGTCACGATGCCGCCGACGAACGCGAGCCAGAGCAGTCCCTGCACCCAGCCCGGAGGCCCCCAGAAGAAGAACCAGTTGTCGCCCCGGCCGAAGCCGACGATCACGAAGGCGAGGGCACCCAGCAGGGCGATGTCGAAGCGGCCGAGGATCATCTCCTCGACGTGGATCCGACCGTCGCGGCGCTCGGGCAGCAGCGCCCAGGCGACGCCGTAGGCGACCAGGCCCAGGCCGCCCAGCAGCAGCGTGGCGACGAAGATGCCGCGCACCAGCAGGGGGTCGAGGCCGAACCGGTCGCCGACGCCGGCGCTGACGCCGCCGATCCAGCGGTCGTCGGAGCGGGTGATGCCGAGCCGCCGGACGCCCGCGAAGAAGCTGTTCGACGGGTGGGGCGGCGTGGCGGTGGGTTCTGCGGCCGGCTCCGCGCCGGCGGGGGTGGTCGTGTCCATGACTCGATCCTGGCCGTCCGGCGGAGCCCGCGGCATCGGGTGGTCCCCTGACCGCACCCTGAACCTGTCGGCGCGCACCCCTGAACCAACCCTGGACGGCACCCCGACGGACGCCGGGGCGTGTGACGATCGGACCGTGCACCCGACCGAGACCCTGCTCGCCCGCCGACGGCTGCCGTTGCGCCGCCCCGCGCGCGGGCGCTGGTTCGGCGGCGTCGCCCTCGGGCTCGCGGCGCACCTCGACCTGCCCGTCGGCCTCGTGCGGCTCGCGTTCGTGGTGCTCACGCCGATCGCCGGCATCGGACCCCTGCTCTATGTGTTCTGGTGGCTCGCCGTCCCCGCCGGCGACCCCGCGGACGCGGCGCAGGAGGTGCGGCCGAGCGCGCTGACCCGGCTGGCCCGACGGCAGGCACTCATCGAGCCGGGCCGCCGCATCCCGGTGACCGACATCGCGATCGGCGCCGTGCTCGTGGTCGCCGCGGCCCTGCTGATCGCTGTCCGGTCCGGCGCCGACGTGCAGGCCGACTGGATCCTGCCCGCGCTCATCGTGCTGGCGGGCCTGTGGCTGGCGTGGAGCCAGCTGGACGCGGTGCAGCGGGGCCGGCTGCGGGACCGGGCCGGGGGCCGGACGCCGGTGAGCGTGCTGCGGGTGGCCGGCGGGATCCTGCTGGCCGGCGTCGGGGTGCTGCTGTTCGTCGGGCTGGCGTCGGGGGAGGGCGTCGACACGGCCACGCTCGCGCAGTCGATCGTCGCGGCCCTCATCATGCTCGGCGGCGTCGCGCTGGTGCTCACGCCGTGGTGGCTGCGGCTGGTGCGCGAGCTGGGCGACGAGCGCGCGGCCCGGGCCCGGGAGTCGGAGCGCGCCGACATCGCAGCGCACCTGCACGACTCCGTGCTGCAGACGCTCGCGCTGATCCGCTCGCGGTCCGACGACTCGGCCGAGGTCGCCCGCATGGCGCGCGCCCAGGAGCGGGAGCTGCGCGAGTGGCTCTACGACGACCGCCCGGCGCCCGGCACCTCCGTGGCCGCCGCGCTGCGGGGGATCGTCGCGGAGGTCGAGGACTCCCGGTCCGGCCCGTCGGGCGACCCCGTCGCCGTCGAGTCGGTGGTGGTCGGCGACCGCGTGCCGGACGCCGACACCGAGGCGCTGCTGCAGGCCACGCGGGAGGCGCTGGTCAACGCCGTGGTGCACGGCCGGCCCCCCGTGTCGCTGTACCTGGAGGTCGGCGCCGCGGAGGTCGAGGTGTTCGTGCGCGACCACGGCGACGGGTTCGACCTCGACGAGGTGGGCACCGACCGGTTCGGCGTGCGCGAGTCGATCATCGGGCGCGTGCGCCGCCGTGGCGGGACGGCGACCGTCACCAGCAGCCCCGAGCGCGGGACCGAGGTGCACCTCGTCGTGCCGATCCGGTCCACGGAGGAACAAGGAGTCCAGTCATGAGCGAGACGGTCGACGTGGTGCTGGTGGACGACCACCACATGTTCCGGACAGGTGTGAAGGCGTCGCTCGACGCCGGCGTGCGCGTGATCGGCGAGGCGGACACGGTGGACGACGCCATCCGGCTGGTGCGCGAGCTCACGCCGCCGGTGGTGCTGCTCGACGTGCACCTGCCCGGTGGCGACGGGGGCGGCGGCGCCGAGGTGATCCGGGCGTGCACCGACCTGCTGGGGCAGACCCGGTTCCTGGCCCTGTCGGTGTCCGACGCGTCCGAGGACGTGGTCGCGGTCATCCGCGCGGGCGCCCGGGGGTACGTGACCAAGGCGATCGACGGCACCGACCTGTCCGACGCCGTGCGCCGCGTGGCCGGCGGCGACGCGGTGTTCTCCCCGCGGCTGGCGGGGTTCGTGCTCGACGCCTTCGGCGCGGCGGCGGGCGACGTGGCCATCGGCGACGACGAGCTCGACCGCCTGTCCGCCCGCGAGCGCGAGGTCATGCGGCTCATCGCGCGCGGGTACTCCTACCGCGAGGTGGCGTCCGAGCTGTTCATCTCGATCAAGACCGTGGAGACCCACGTCTCCGCGGTGCTGCGCAAGCTGCAGCTGTCGAGCCGGCACGAGCTCACGCGCTGGGCGGCGGCGCGGCGGCTGCTGTGATGCCCGACCTGCGCGTCGACGAGGTCGCGCGCCTCGACCGGGTGGAGCTGGTCGACACCGCCCTGCGGATGGCCGGGTACGCGCGGGGTGGTGGCGGCGGGCCGTCCACGCCAAGGTGACTCCATCGTCCACTCCGAAGGGAACCGCCGTGACCGACCCTCGTACCGCCCTGGTGACCGGGGCCGCCCGCGGCATCGGCGCCGCGACCGCCCTGCGGCTGGCCGCCGACGGGCTGCGCGTCGCCGTGCTCGACCTGCGCGAGGAGGACTGCGCGGCGACCGTCGACGCCGTCCGCGCGGCCGGCGGTGAGGCGATCGCCGTCGGTGCCGACGTGGGCGACACCGACGCGGCGGCCGCGGCGGTCGCGCGCGTCGTCGACGAGCTCGGGGCGCCTACCGTCCTGGTCAACAACGCCGGGATCCTGCGCGACAACCTGCTGTTCAAGATGACCGAGACCGACTGGGACTCGGTGATGTCGGTGCACCTGCGCGGCGCGTTCCTCATGAGCCGCGAGGTGCAGAAGCACCAGGTCGCCGCGGGCTGGGGGCGCATCGTCAACCTGTCCAGCACGTCCGCGCTGGGCAACCGCGGGCAGGCCAACTACGCGGCGGCGAAGGCCGGGCTGCAGGGGTTCACCAAGGCGCTGGCGTTCGAGCTCGGCCGGTTCGGCATCACCACGAACGCGGTGGCGCCGGGGTTCATCGCGACCGACATGATCCGGCAGACCGCCGAGCGCCTGCACCTCACGTACGAGCAGTTCGTCGAGGGGGTGGCCAAGGACATCCCGGTCGGGCGCGTGGGGCAGCCCGAGGACATCGCGAACGCCGTGTCGTTCTTCTGCTCCGAGGCCGCGGGGTTCGTCAACGGGCAGGTGCTGTACGTCGCGGGCGGGCCGAAGGCGTGATCGCGGTCGCGACGCCGGCCGGCCTGCTGGACGCGGTCGGTCGCGACGCGACGGCGGACGGCTGGTTCACGGTGGACCAGGCGCGCATCGACGCCTTCGCCGACGCGAGCGACGACCACCAGTGGATCCACGTGGACCCGGACCGCGCCGCCCAGGGGCCGTTCGGGTCGACCGTCGCGCACGGCTACCTCACGCTCGCCCTGATCCCCGCACTGACCGCGGGGCTGGTCGAGGTGGGCGGGACCGGCCTCGTGGTCAACTACGGGCTCGACCGCGTCCGGTTCCTGCAGCCGGTGACCGCCGGGTCCCGCATCCGGGCGTCGACGACCGTCCGCAGCGCCGAGCCGACCCCGCAGGGCGTCCGGGTGGGCTTCACCGTCACGATCGAGATCGAGGGCGCGACCAGGCCGGCGCTGGTCGCGGAGACCGTCGTCCTGTACGTCGCGGCCTGATCCGCAGGGCGCTAGACGAAGGCCGCGATGCCCGTGATGGCCCGCCCCACGATGAGGTGGTTCATGTCCTTCGTGCCCTCGAACGAGTACACGGCCTCGGCGTCGGCCATGTGACGCGCGACGCCGTGGTCCAGCTGGATGCCGTTGCCGCCGAGCGTCTCGCGGCACAGGGCCACGGTCTCGCGCATCGCGGTCGTGGTGTACGCCTTGGCCAGCGCCGAGTGCTCGTCGCCCTGCCGGTCCTGGTCGCCCAGCTGCGAGGCCCGGACGCACAGCGCGATGCTCGCGGTGATGTTGCCCAGGCAGCGCGCGAGCCGGTCCTGCACCAGCTGGAACGACGCGATCGGCTTGCCGAACTGCTGCCGCTCGAGCGCGTACCGCACGGTCGCCTCGTACGCGCCGATGGCCACGCCGACCGCCTGCCACGCGACCTCGGCCCGGGTCAGGCGCAGCACGGTGGCGACGTCGCGGAACGAGTGGATGTTCGGCAGCCGGTCGGCCTCGGACACCTCGACCCCGTCGAGCAGGATGTCGGCGTTCTGCACCGACCGCAGCGCCTGCTTGCGCTCGATCTTGGTCGCGGTGAACCCGGGGGTGCCGCGGCGCACGAGGAACCCCTTGACCTGGTCGTCGGCCGTGTCGCGCGCCCAGATGACCGTGAGGTCGGCGAACGTGGCGTTGCCGATCCAACGCTTGGCGCCGTTGAGCACCCAGGTGTCGCCGGTGCGGTGCGCGGTGGTCCGCAGGCCGCGCGCCGTGTCGGAGCCGGACAGGGGCTCGGTGAGGCCGAAGGCGCCGACCAGCTCGCCGCGGCTCATCGGCGGCAGCAGCTCGGCGCGCTGCTCGAGCGAGCCGCCGACGCCGATCGCGCCCATGGTCAGCCCGTTCTGCACGCCGACGAATGTCGAGACGCCCGCGTCGACGCGCGCGAGCTCGAGGGCCACCCAGCCGCGGTAGACGGCGCTGTTCTCGAAGCGCACGGTCTCCGGCCACATCGGCCCGAGCAGCCCCAGCTCGCCGATCCGCGGGATGAGGTGCACCGGGAACTCGGCCCGGTCCCAGCAGTCGTCCGCGATCGGCCGCACGTCGGTCTCCAGGAACTCCCGGACCGCCAGGACCCGCTCGTTCTCGACCGGCGTGAGGACGTCCTGGAACGAGTAGAAGTCGCTGGTCAGCAGCGCGGAGGAGAGGTCGGCACGGGTCATGCGAGGGGCTCCGGTCGTCGATCGGCACTGATCACCCACCGAGTCTGCATCATGCGGGTCCGGCCGCGGTCGTCACGGGCTTTTTCTGACTGGACGTCAGATACGCTGGAGGCATGGATCTCGTCTACCAGCTGCTCATCGTCCTCCACCTCATCGGCTGGGCCATCGTGCTCGGCGGCACCCTGGTCAACCTGCGGACCCCGAAGATCGCGACCGGAGTGCTGCACGGCATCCTCACGGCGCTGGTCACGGGCATCGCGCTCGCCGGCATCGCCTCCGCGGGGCTGGCCGGGCACGAGCCGAACACGACGAAGATCGCCGTCAAGCTGGTGATCGCCCTCGTCGTCACGGCCCTGGTGATCCTGGGCGTGCGCAAGCCGGCGCGGGTGACCACGGGCTACCTCGGCGCGATCGCGGGGCTCACCGTGGCGAACATCGCGATCGCGGTCCTCTGGCACTGAGCCGGTCCGGCCGGCGGCGGCTACTGTCCAACGCGTGAACTCCGTCGGTGACCTGCTCGTCGGCCTCGTCGTGCTCGTCGGGCTGGTCGGGGTCGTGGTCCAGGTGCTCCCGGGCGGCCTCCTGGTCGCGGCCGCCGTGATCGTGTGGGGCGTCGTCACCGGCGGGACCGCGGGCTGGACCGTCGTCACGATCACCGTCGTGGTCACCGCGCTCGCGTTCGTCGGCAAGTACCTGCTCGCCGGCCGGCACCTCAAGCGCGCGGGCGTCCCGTCGTCCACCCTGGTCTGGGGTGGGATCGCCGGCGTGGTCGGGTTCTTCGTCATCCCCGTGGTCGGCCTGTTCGTGGGGTTCGTGCTCGGCATCTACCTCGCCGAGTGGCTGCGGTCGCGGGAGCCCCGACCCGCCTGGCGCGCGACCGTCGCGGCGCTGCAGGCCACGGGGCTGACGATCCTGGTCGAGCTCGCCGCGGCTCTCGTCGCGACCGGCGCGTGGCTCACGGCGCTCGCGATCACCTGACGGACGTCCACAGCCGCGCCGTCGGGAGCGCGGCGTTGTCAGTCGCGGCGCCTATCCTTGGGGGGCCATGACGTCGCTCTTCGAGAACCTCTCCCTGCCCGTGCCCAGCGTCCCCGCGGACGGCTCCCAGGACGCCGGGTCGGCCGAGCGGCGCGCCCGTCGACAGGCCGAGGCGGACGCCCTGCTGGTCGGCCTGAACCCTCAGCAGCGCGAGGCCGTGCTGCACCAGGGAGGCCCGCTGCTCATCGTCGCGGGCGCCGGCTCGGGCAAGACGCGGGTGCTGACCAACCGCATCGCGTACCTGCTGGCCACGGGCCGGGCGCGCGCGGGCGAGGTCATCGCGATCACGTTCACCAACAAGGCCGCGGCCGAGATGCGCGAGCGCGTCGAGCACCTGGTCGGGCCGGCGGCCGGGCGGATGTGGGTGTCGACGTTCCACTCCGCGTGCGTGCGGATCCTGCGGCGCGAGGCGGCGACGCTGGGCCTGCGGTCGAGCTTCTCCATCTACGACTCGGCGGACTCGCAGCGCCTGCTCACGCTCGTCGCGCGCGAGCTCGACCTGGACCCCAAGCGGTACCCGGCCAAGGCGCTCGCATCGAAGATCTCGTCGCTCAAGGACGAGCTGGTGGACCCCGAGACGTTCGCGGCGACCTCCGGCGGCGGTGCGGCCAACGACTTCGACACCGCGCTCGCGCAGGTCTACACGCGCTACCAGGCCCGGCTCAAGCAGGCGCACGCGCTGGACTTCGACGACCTGATCATGACCACCGTCCACCTGCTGCAGGGGTTCCCCGCGGTGGCCGAGCACTACCGGCGCCGGTTCCGGCACGTGCTGGTCGACGAGTACCAGGACACCAACCACGCGCAGTACGTGCTGGTGCGGGAGCTGGTCGGCTCGTCCCGCGGGATCGTCGACGACTCCACGGACATGGAGCTCCCGCGCGGTGAGCTCACGGTGGTGGGCGACGCCGACCAGTCGATCTACGCGTTCCGCGGCGCCTCGATCCGGAACATCCTCGAGTTCGAGGTCGACTACCCGGACGCGCGGACCATCCTGCTGGAGCAGAACTACCGCTCGACGCAGACCATCCTCTCGGCCGCCAACGCGGTGATCAGCCGCAACCCGGGCCGCGAGAACAAGCGCCTCTGGACCGACTCCGGCGCCGGCGCGCAGATCGTGGCGTACGTCGCGGACACCGAGCACGAGGAGGCACGGTTCGTCGCGGAGGAGATCGACCGGCTGGGCGACGCCGAGGGCGTCCGTCCCGGTGACGTGGCCATCTTCTACCGGGCGAACGCGCAGTCCCGGGCGCTGGAGGAGGTGCTGATCCGCGTCGGGCTGCCGTACAAGGTGGTCGGCGGCACGCGGTTCTACGAGCGCCGCGAGATCAAGGACGCCGTCGCGTACCTGCGCGCGATCGCCAACCCCGACGACGACGTCAACCTGCGCCGCATCCTCAACGTGCCCAAGCGCGGGCTGGGCGACCGCTCCGAGGCCATGGTCGCCGGGTTCGCCGAGCGGGAGCGGATCTCGTTCGGGGCGGCGCTCGACCTGCTCGACGAGGTGCCCGGGCTCGGCACCCGCGCGATCACCGGCCTGACGGCCTTCGCGACGATGATGACCGACCTGCGCGCGCTCGCGGCCTCCGGCGCGGGTCCCGCCGAGGTGCTCGGCGCGGTGCTCGACCGGTCGGGCTACCTGGCCGAGCTACGCGCGAGCGAGGACCCGCAGGACGCGTCCCGCGTGGAGAACCTGGCCGAGCTGCACGCCGTCGCCTCCGAGTTCGAGCAGAGCGACCCCGAGGGCGACCTGGCCGACTTCCTCGAGCGCGTGTCGCTGGTGGCCGACTCGGACCAGATCCCCGACGCGGACGGCGGGGACGAGGAGGGCGCGCGCCCCGACCAGGGCGTGGTCACGCTCATGACGCTGCACACCGCCAAGGGGCTCGAGTTCCCCGTCGTGTTCCTCACGGGCATGGAGGACGGCACGTTCCCGCACCTGCGGTCGCTGTCCGACTCGCAGCAGCTCGAGGAGGAGCGGCGGCTCGCGTACGTCGGCCTGACGCGCGCCCGGGAGCGGCTGTACATCTCGCGTGCAGCGGTTCGTACGGCCTGGGGCGTGCCCAACGAGTTCCCCGCCAGCAGGTTCCTCGACGACCTGCCCGACGAGCTCATCGACTGGCGCCGGCGCGAGTCGTCGACCCAGCAGCTGCGGTCCAGCTACGGCTCGGGCTACGGCTCCTCGTCGGGCGGCGGGTACCGGTCGGCGCCGCGGAGCGAGCCGCGCAAGTCGCTGCCGTCCACCGGCGCCACCTTCGGGTCGGCCACGCCCCGGCCCGAGTCGGCGATCCCGCAGCTGTCGGTGGGCGACCGGGTGACGCACGACTCGTACGGGCTCGGCACGGTCATCGCGCTCGAGGGCGCGGGTCCGAACGCCGTGGCCAAGGTCGACTTCGGCACCGACGGCACCAAGCGGCTGCTGCTGCGGTTCTCGCCGGTCACCAAGCTCTGACCCGCCGGGGCCCGGGGGATCCGGCGCGCCCACGCCCGGGTGCGCAGTGCGCCGGCCAGGCTGACACCCGCGCCCACGGTCAGCCCACCGGGACGTCGGCCCACACGGCGGCGACCGCCTCGCGGACCGCCTCGACCCCGGCCCCGGCGGACGCCAGCGCGCGGTAGGCGCCCGAGCCGTCCACGCGCACGGCGGCGAGCAGCAGGTGCCCCGTGTCGATCCGACGGTGGCGGAACCGGATGGCCTCGCGCAGCGCGAGCTCCAGCATCTTCTTGGCGTCGGCGTCGAACGGCAGGTGCCCGGCCGTCGTCCGGGGTGCCCCGGGCCCGTCCAGCGCGCCGGGCCCGAACGACGCCTCCACCTGCGCGCGCACGGCGTCGAGGTCGATGCCGACCCCCGCCAGCGCGTCGGCGTCGATCGCGTCGGACGGCAGCGCGCGGACGGCGGCGAGGAGGGCGGCCCCGTCCACGCCGAGCCGGAGGAGGGCGCGGGTCGCGACGGCGTCGGGGGCGCGGACGGCGCCGAGGAGCACGTGCTCCGTGCGGATGTGGTCGGCGCCGAGGCTGCGTGCCTCGTCCTGGGCGTGGACGACGGCCTCGCGGGCGTCGTGGGCGAACCTCTCGAACATCAGCCGAACCTCTTCCCGTACTTCTTGTGGACCGCCTGCCGCGAGACCCCGAGGGCCGTGGCGACCTGCTGCCAGGACCACCCCAGCCCGCGGGCCCGCTCGACGTGCAGGGCCTCGAGCCGGTCGGCCAGCGCCCGCAGCGCGCGGACGGCCCGGAGGCCCTCGGCGGGCTCGGCGGCACTGGCGGCCGCGGTCATCAGCTCATCGGACATGCCCGTCAACCTACGTTGACACTGATCGAATGTCAACCCAAGTTGACGACCTAGCGTCCGAGCAAGGAGAGGTCAGGACCCCCATGTGCTCGGACGTCCGGCGGTTCGCATCGCAACGTCCGAGCAAGGAGACGTCAGGGCCCCTAGGTGCTCGGACGTCCGGCGGCAAGGCTCGGGACGTCCGCGGATCAGCGCGCTGGGGCGACCGGATGTGCGGACGTTGCGGGGTAATGGACCCAGCGTCCGCGGATTCGGCTGTCGGGGCGACCGGATGTGCGGACGTCCGGGGTGTGGGTGCGGCGGGTCCGTCAGGTGTGGGGGACCACGCGGGGGTGGGCCAGGTCGCGGTTGTCGACGACGACCGTCGCGCGGGCGGCCGGGCGGCACGCGGCGAGGTACAGGCGCTGCCCCTCGACGTACCGGGCGTTCGCGGGGTGGGTCGGGTCCGACGGGCTGCCGTCGCGGACCGACATGCGCGCGAACGTCTCGGCGAAGTCGACGTCGAGGTAGACGGAGAAGTCCCACCAGGCGGCGAGCTCGTCGCGGAGCAGGAAGACCCCGTCGACGACGAGCACGGTGCGGTCCGTGCCGGCCTCGCGTGGCAGGTGGAGCGCGATGTCGGTGCGGACGTCGCGGACCGCGCGGCGGAACCGGCGGCTGCCGCCGGGCGCGAAGGGCTCCAGCACCTCGGTGCGCAGGGCGTCGTAGTCGTAGGCGTCGGTCCAGTAGCCCTCGGGGGAGTGGCGGCCCCGGCGGTAGCGCTCCTCTCGGGGACGGTGGAAGCCGTCGACACCCACCCGGACGACGTGGCGGCCGCTGCGGTACAGCTCGGCGGCGAGCTCGTCGGCGAACGTGGTCTTGCCGGCGCCGTCGCCACCGTCGACTCCGACCAGGACGGGCCGGCCGAGCGCGCGGGGGTCGGGGACGCCGGCCGCCACGTCGCGCACCACGGCGAGCCGCGCGACCGAGGCCGTGGGTGCGGTGTCCGAGGGGGCGCTCATCGGTCGCGACCGTCCACGACGGGGGTGGCGAGAAGTGCAGCGACGTCCGTCACCGGATCCATGCGGGCGAACGTAGCGGAACGTCGCATTCGTCGGGAAGGGTTCGGCGGCGTTCGCGCACGCGAGCGTCGCGCACGCCACATCTCTCGATGTGAAGAGATCTCCGCCCGGCCGCTACCATCGACCGGGGCGTTTCGGCCGCACAGAGGCCGTCGAACGCCGGTGATGAGAGGACCCAGACCAGGTGGACCTGTTCGAGTACCAGGCGCGTGACATCTTCGAGAAGCACGGCGTGCCCGTCCTGGGCGGCGTCGTCGCCACGACCCCCGAGGAGGCTCGCGCAGGCGCCGAGCAGCTCCTGGGAGGCCAGGACGGCGTGGTCGTCGTCAAGGCTCAGGTCAAGGTCGGGGGCCGCGGCAAGGCGGGCGGCGTCAAGCTCGCGCGCAACGCGGACGACGCGGCCGAGAAGGCCGGCGAGATCCTCGGCATGGACATCAAGGGCCACACGGTCCACCGCGTGATGATCGCGCAGGGCGCGAAGATCGCGACGGAGTTCTACTTCTCCCTCCTGCTGGACCGCGCCGAGCGCCGCTACCTGGCGATGTGCTCGGTCGAGGGCGGCATGGAGATCGAGCAGCTCGCGGTGGAGCGTCCCGACGCCCTCGCCAAGGTCGCGGTCGACCCGCGCACCGGCATCGACCAGGCCAAGGCCGACGAGATCGTCGCCGCCGCCGGGTTCACGCCGGAGCTGGCGCCCAAGGTCGCCGACGTCCTGCAGAAGCTGTGGACCGTGTACCGCAGCGAGGACGCGACGCTCGTCGAGGTCAACCCGCTGGTGCTCACCGAGGACGGCGACATCGTCGCGCTCGACGGCAAGGTCACGCTCGACGAGAACGCCGGCTTCCGGCACCCGGAGCACGCCGAGCTCGAGGACGCCGCCGCGGCGGACCCGCTCGAGGCGCGCGCCAAGGAGAAGGACCTCAACTACGTCAAGCTCGACGGCGAGGTCGGCATCATCGGCAACGGCGCGGGGCTCGTCATGAGCACGCTCGACGTCGTCGCGTACGCCGGTGAGGCGCACGGCGGCGTGAAGCCGGCCAACTTCCTCGACATCGGCGGCGGCGCGAGCGCCGAGGTCATGGCCGCGGGCCTCGACATCATCCTCACGGACCCGCAGGTCAAGTCGGTGTTCGTCAACGTGTTCGGCGGCATCACGGCGTGCGACGCCGTCGCCAACGGCATCGTGACGGCCCTCGAGATCCTCGGCGACGAGGCCTCCAAGCCGCTGGTCGTGCGCCTCGACGGCAACAACGTGCTCGAGGGTCGCCGCATCCTCGCCGAGGCCGGCCACCCGCTGGTGACGATCGCCGACACGATGGACGGCGGCGCCGACAAGGCGGCCGAGCTCGCCCACGCCGCCGCCTGAACCCCCGTAGAGAGAAGCAGACACCACCATGGCGATCTTCCTGACCGAGGCATCCAAGGTCATCGTCCAGGGCATGACGGGCTCCGAGGGCCAGAAGCACACGACCCGCATGCTCGCGTCCGGCACGTCCGTCGTCGGCGGCGTGAACCCGCGCAAGGCCGGCACGTCCGTCACGTTCCCGGTCGGTGACGCGAGCGTCGACGTCCCTGTGTTCGGCACCGTGGCCGAGGCCATGGACGAGACCGGCGCGGACGTCTCCGTGATCTTCGTGCCGCCGGCCCACACCAAGGCCGCCGTCGTCGAGGCGATCGAGGCCGGCATCCCGCTGGTCGTCATCATCACCGAGGGCGTCCCGGTGGCCGACACCGCCGAGTTCTTCGCGCTCGCGCTGGACAAGGGCGTGCGGCTCATCGGCCCCAACTGCCCCGGTCTGATCAGCCCCGGCAAGTCGAACGTCGGCATCATCCCGGCGGACATCACCGGCCCCGGCCGGGTCGGCCTGGTGTCGAAGTCGGGCACGCTGACCTACCAGATGATGTACGAGCTGCGGGACTTCGGGTTCTCGACGGCCATCGGCATCGGCGGCGACCCGATCATCGGCACGACGCACATCGACGCCCTCGCGGCGTTCGAGGCGGACCCCGAGACCGAGGTCATCGTGATGATCGGCGAGATCGGCGGCGACGCCGAGGAGCGCGCGGCGGCCTACATCGCCGAGCACGTGACCAAGCCCGTCGTGGGCTACGTCGCCGGCTTCACGGCCCCCGAGGGCAAGACGATGGGCCACGCAGGCGCCATCGTGTCCGGCTCGTCGGGCACCGCCCAGGCCAAGAAGGAGGCCCTCGAGGCCGCGGGCGTCAAGGTCGGCAAGACGCCGTCCGAGACGGCCGACCTCGCGCGCCAGCTGCTGAGCTGACAACCGTCCCGTCGACCCCGGTGAGCCTGCGCTCGCCGGGGTCGACGTGTCTCACCGCACGGCCGACGCGCCGGGCCGGGTTCGGGGAACGGACGCGCGCGGCGGCGACCATGGCACGGTGAGCTCCACCGGTCCCCGTACGGGCAGCGTCCCGGCGACTCCCGTCGTCGACCGTCGCCGTCGCCGCACGCTGTCCGACGACGCGGCGCCCGCGTTCTTCACCTCCGCGCTCGACGGCGCGCCCCGCTGGGTGGCCGGGGTCCTCTCCGCGCTCCAGGCGGCGCTGCTCTCGCTGCTCGTGCTCGCGCTGCCGGCCGTGGCCGCGTACGTGGCGACCTCGGCGGACCCGTCGAACAGCGGCGTCGGCTGGTTCCGGTCCGTGGGGGTCGGGACGTCGCTCTGGCTGCTCGGGCACGGCGTGCCGGCGCAGGTGGGCGCGGTGACGGTGTCGCTCGTCCCGCTCGGCGTGACCGTGCTGGCCATCTTCGTCTGCTACGCCTCCGCGCGGCGGTCCGGCCTCGCCACCTGGCCGGCCTACGCGGCTGGGATCGGCACGTACACGCTGGTCGCGGTGGTCCTGGCCCTGCTCGACGGGGTGTCCGGGTCCGGCCTGCTGCGCGCGGTGGTCGGCGGTGCGGCGGTCGCCGCCGTGGGGCTCGGCACCGGCCTGCTGGCGCGGCCCGAGGCCCCCGCGCTGCGCGACCTCACCCGGCGGGGCTGGTCGCGGTTCCCGGCGCCGCTGCGCACCGGGGCTGCGGGCGGGGTGCTCGCCGCCGCGGCGCTCGTGCTCGTCGCCGCCGCGGTCGCCACCCTCTGGGTCGTCGCCGGGCGCGCCACCATCGGGGACGTGGTGCGCGGCCTCGGCCTGGACGCCGTCGGCGGCGTGGTGCTGGCGGTCGCCGAGCTGGCGTACCTGCCCAACCTGGTGGTGTGGGCGCTGGCCTGGCTGACCGGGGCGGGCTTCGCGGTGGGCGACGGGACGCACTTCGCGCCCGACGGCGTGGTCGGCGGGCCGCTGCCGGCCGTGCCCATGCTCGGCGCGCTGCCCACGCCGGACATCGCCGGTCCCGCGACCAGCCTGGTCCCGCTGGTGCTGGTCGTCGTCGGCGCCCTGGTCGGCTGGTACCTGCACCGCCGCCTGGTCACGCAGCGCTGGTGGGAGTGCCTGGCGGCGTGCGCGACCGCCGGCGTGACCGCGTTCGTCGTCGTCACCCTGCTGGTCACCGCCGCCAGCGGCGGTGTCGGGCCCGACCGGCTCTCCGACGTCGGCGCCCAGGGCGCCTGGGTCGGGCTGCTGGCGGGCGCCGGGGTGCTCGTCGGCGCGCTGCTGGTGGCCCTGCCCGGCGACCGGCCCCTGCGCGCCGAGGTCGGCCGGGCGCTGCGCGGGCTGCGGCGGGGTGCCGACGGCGCCTAGGAGCCCGTCGTGCGCGAGTCGAGGAGGTCCTGCACGGCCTTGTCGTACTGGGCGGCGCAGGCGTTCTGCGCGCTGATCGTCAGGGCGCCCTGCAGGCACTCCTGCTTCGCCTGCTGCATGGGCCAGAGCGCCAGCTGCAGGATGAGCAGGAACGACCAGAAGAGCGCGATGACGACGCCGACCGCGATCATCGGCGTGAGCCCGCCGGCGCGTGCCCGCACCGACACGACCAGCGCGCGGACCCCGACGACGAGCGCGCCGAGCGCGAAGACCAGGCCGGCGGCCTGCCAGGGCAGCGGGAGCGTGGCGACCAGCACCGACGACAGGACGAGCACCCCGAACAGGCGCGTGAGGCTCTGGGCGCGGGCGACCTGCTCCGGGTCGGGCGGCGTGCGGGCGGGCTCGGCCGGGACGGCACGCGGCGCGGGCGGCGGCCACGGCAGCTGGGCGACCGGCACGTCCGCCCGGTCTCCGTCCGGCGGGCGCGGACGGTCCTCGGGGGGTGCGTACGGGTTGCTCACCCGAGCATTCTCGCCCACGGACGCCGCGGGGCGGACGCGCGTCCGCCGCCCGCGGATAGGGTCTCTGCCGTGACGCACGAGACCCCTCCCCGTCCTGCCCCGGCCACCCGCAGCGCCGGCCGCCTCGTGGTCCTGGTGTCCGGCACGGGCTCGAACCTCGCCGCGCTGCTGGACGCGCACGACGACCCCGCGTACGGCGCGCGGGTCGTGGCCGTGGTGGCCGACCGCGACGGCATCCGCGCCCTCGACATCGCGCGGACGGCCGGCATCCCGACGGCGGTCGTCTCGCTCAAGGACTTCGACGACCGCGCGGCCTGGGACGCCGCCGTCACCGAGACGGTCGCGGTGTTCAGCCCGGACCTCGTCGTGCTCGCGGGGTTCATGAAGCTCTTCGGCGCCACGTTCCTCGGGCGGTTCGGCGGCCGGATCGTCAACACCCACCCGGCGCTGCTGCCGTCGTTCCCGGGCGCCCACGGGGTGCGGGACGCGCTCGCGTACGGCGTCAAGGTCACGGGCTGCACCGTGATGGTGGTCGACGAGGGCGTCGACACCGGCCCGATCCTGGCGCAGGCCACCGTGCCGGTGGAGGCCGACGACGACGAGGCCACGCTGCACGAGCGCATCAAGGCGGTCGAGCGGACGCTGCTGGTCGAGTGGGTCGGCCGCATCGCGCGCGAGGGGCTGCGCGTCGAGGGGCGGCACGCGATCGTCGGCTGAGACGACGCCGGCCTGGGGGTCAGCCGCGGGCGACGGCGAGCACGTCGACGATGACGAGCGACACGACCGGGCCGGCGAGCGTGAGCGCCACGATCCCGGCCGCGCGTCCCCGCCGTCGGCGGGCGCCACGGATCCCGAGGACCACCGCAGGCACCCCGGTCGCGAGGACCGTGGCGGCGACCCCGTAGGCCACGCGGGTGGTGTCGCGGACACGCTCGACGCTCTGGAAGCCGGCGAGTCCAGCGATCAGCGACGCGAGCGCGAACGCGACGGACGCGGCGAGAGTCGCAGCCGCCCAGAGCAGTGCGCGTTCGCCGTCGGGCCTCCGTGCCCCGGGAGGCTGCGCGGGCCGTCCCGGTCCGGGCACCCCGACCTGCTCGTGCACGTCCGTCCGCCCTCCCGCCGTCCTGCGCCGAGCATGCCGGAACCTTGCCCGCCCGTCTGCCGCCGGACGGGGGAGGCCCGCCGGCTGACGTCGCCCCCGACGGGTGCCGCTAGACTCGGCCACGGTCGTGACTGGCGCAGGTGGGCTCAACCACCGGGGAGCGGCCGCAGTGCCCCGCCTCGCACCGCCCGCCTGGGTGCATGGGTCCGCCCTAGCCGACCCTGCCTCACGGGAGCCGCCATGTCAGCCACCGAAGCCCAGCGCCCTGTTCGCCGCGCACTCGTCAGCGTCTACGACAAGACCGGCCTGACCGAGCTCGCCGCCGCGCTGCACGCCGCCGGCGTCGAGATCGTCTCCACCGGGTCCACCGCGTCGACCATCGCGACCTCCGGCGTGCCGGTCACGCGCGTGGAGGACCTCACCGGGTTCCCCGAGTGCCTGGACGGGCGCGTCAAGACGCTGCACCCGCGGGTGCACGCCGGCGTGCTGGCGGACACGCGCCGCCCCGAGCACCTGGCGCAGCTGGACGAGCTGGGCATCGCGCCGTTCGAGCTCGTCGTGGTCAACCTGTACCCGTTCACCGCCACGGTGGCGTCCGGCGCCGGGCCCGACGAGTGCGTCGAGCAGATCGACATCGGCGGGCCGTCCATGGTCCGCGCGGCCGCGAAGAACCACCCGAGCGTCGCCGTGGTGGTCGACCCCGCGCGGTACGACGAGGTCGTCGCGGCCGTCGGTGCCGGCGGCTTCACGCTCGCGGCCCGCCGCCTCCTCGCGGCCGACGCCTTCGCGCACACCGCCGCGTACGACGCCGCTGTGGCCAGCTGGTTCGCCGCCGAGTACGCGCCCGACCAGGCCGCCGCCGACTCGGGCTTCCCGGCCTTCACGGGGTCGACCTGGGTGCGCGGCGAGGTGCTGCGCTACGGCGAGAACCCGCACCAGCAGGCCGCCCTGTACCTGACGCCGGACGGCGCGGCGGGCCGCGGCCTGGCCGGGGCCGAGCAGCTGCACGGCAAGGCGATGAGCTACAACAACTACGTCGACGCCGACGCGGCCTGGCGCGCCGCGCACGACCACGCCGCACCCGCGGTCGCCATCATCAAGCACGCCAACCCCTGCGGGATCGCCGTGGGGGCGGACGTCGCCGACGCCCACGCCAAGGCCCACGCGTGCGACCCGGTCTCGGCGTTCGGCGGCGTGATCGCCACCAACCGGACGCTCACGGCGGCGGCCGCGGAGCAGATCGCGCCGGTGTTCACCGAGGTGGTCGTCGCGCCGGACTACGAGCCCGAGGCCCTCGAGATCCTCGGCCGCAAGAAGAACATCCGCCTGCTGCGGGTGACGCCGACACAGGGTGTGCGCACCGAGCGCCGGGCCGTCAGCGGCGGGCTGCTGGTGCAGGAGCTCGACCAGGTGGACGCCCCGGGCGACGACCCCGCGGCGTGGACGCTGGCGTCGGGCGCGCCCGCCGACGAGGCGACGCTGCGCGACCTCGAGTTCGCCTGGCGGGCCGTGCGTGCCGTGAAGTCCAACGCGATCCTGCTCGCCCACGACGGCGCGTCGGTCGGCGTCGGCATGGGGCAGGTCAACCGCGTCGACTCGTGCCGGCTCGCGGTCGAGCGCGCCAACGCCGGTGACACCGAGCGCGCGCGCGGGGCCGTCGCGGCGTCGGACGCGTTCTTCCCGTTCGCCGACGGGGCGCAGGTGCTCATCGACGCGGGCGTGCGCGCGATCGTGCAGCCCGGCGGCTCGGTCCGGGACGAGGAGGTCGTCGCCGCGGCCGCGGCCGCCGGCGTGACGCTCTACCTGACGGGCACGCGGCACTTCGCCCACTGAGGCACCCTCAGGCGAGCGCTGCCTCGCGCAGCGCTCGCCCGGGGTCCCGCGCCAGCGTGCGGTCGAGGCGCGGCAGCGCGGCGCCGGTGAACAGCCGGCGCGCGGCGCCGACGTCGCGCGGCCGGTCGACCGTGAGGATCGCCGCGACGTCGTCACCGCCCCGCCGGAACCACAGCGCCGCCCAGCCGTCGGCCGTCGGGTCGCCGCGCAGCACCACCTCGTCGTCGGGGTGCGGCTGCCCGAAGAGCGCCAGCTCGTGGCCCAGCTGCGTGGAGAAGACGTAGGGAGCCACGTCGGGGGCGTCCGCCGGCGAGCCCAGCAGGTGGGCCACCATCGCGGCGGGTCCCCGCAGCGCGCCGTCCCAGTGCCCGCCGGGCACCCAGCCGTGCCGCCGGGACCGCCGCAGCGCGACGTCGCCGACCGCACGGACCGATCCCGGGGCGCCGATCACCTGGTGGTGCTCCTCCACGCGCAACGACCCGTCGGACTCGCGGGGGAGCGCGCCGGCCAGCCAGTCGGTGGTCGGGCGTGCGCCGACGGCGGCGAGGACGACGTCGGCGGCGACGAGCTTGCCGTCCGCCAGGCTCACGCCGTTCGCGCCGACCTCGACCACGTGCTCGCCGGTGAGCAGCCGGACCCCGGCCGCCGCGTACCAGGGGGCGGTGAGCTCTCCGACGGTCGGGCCGAGCGCGCCGGCCAGCGGGGCGCCCGTGGCCTCCAGGACGACCACGTCGACGCCCGCCGCCGCCGCGACGCCCGCCACCTCGGCGCCGATCCAGCCGGCCCCGATGACCACGAGCCGCGTGCCCGGCACCAGGGCCGACCTCAGGCGCTGCGCGTCGGCGGCCGTGTGCAGGGTCAGCGCGGCGTCCCAGCCGGGCGGCCGGACGGCGTGCGCGCCCGTGGCCACCACGATCGCGTCCGCGGCCAGGACGCCGTCGGCGGTGCTCACCTCGGGCCGCGCCCCCGACAAGGACAGGCCGCGCGCAGGCGAGCCCAGGTGCACCTCGTCGGCGAGGCCGAGGAGGTCGACACCGATCTCCTGGGTCAGCCACGTGGGCTCCGGCCGGTCCAGCAGGTGCTTAGAGAGCGGCGGCCGGTCGTACGGCGCGACCTCCTCGGCCCCCAGCACCACGACCCGGCCGTCGAACCCCTGCTCACGCAGGCCGGCGACCGTCTGGGCGGCGGCGAGCCCGGCGCCGATCACGAGCACGTCCCGCACGGGTGGGGTGTCCTGGGCTGCCGACTCGGTCCGGGCGCTCACCACGCAACGGTAGTCTCCCGTCGGGAGGCAAACGACGGATGGTGGAGGAGCGAGTGAGCGGGGGAGCCGGCGTGCGCGGTGCGAGTCCTGCCCACGCCGACGCTGCCCACGCGCGCCCCGCGGCCGGCCCGCCGGACGACGTCCCGCCGATTCCCACCGCCCCTGCGCAGCCGGCGCCCGACGCCCCTGCGCCCGTGCCGCCCCCGACCGGCCCGATCCCGGTGGAGGAGGCCCCGCTGGACCCGCGGGCGATCGCGCGCGCGTCGCTGGACGCCGCCCGCAACGTCTCCCTGTGGTGGACCAGCTCGGGGATCGTGGTCGCGATCGTCGTCGCGCTCGCCGTCGGCACGCGTGCCGGCGCGTTCGTGCTCGCGGCCGTCGCGATCGTGTGCGCCGTCGTGCGCGCCGTGCTGCCGTCGCCGGGGCCCGTGGCGCTCGCGGTGCGGGCCAAGTCGCTCGACGTGGCCGTGCTCCTCCTGCTGGGGATCGGCCTCGCGGTGCTGGCCCAGATCCTGCCCTCGGCCTGACCGGACGCACGACGGCCCGGGACCAGTGCGGTCCCGGGCCGTCGTCGCGCTCAGGAGCGGGTCAGCGCTCCGAGACCACGAGGACGTCGTCCGTCGTGATGTACGCGTCGTCCTCCTCGAGCAGGTTGTCCTCGGCGGGCTCGGCCGCGAAGGCGCGGTAGACCAGGCCGGCCAGCGCGGCGCCGACCAGCGGGGCCACCCAGAACAGCCACAGCTGGCTCAGGGCCCAGCTCTCCGAGAAGATCGCCGTGGCCGTCGAGCGGGCCGGGTTGAGCGACGCGTTCGTCACGGGCAGCGCGACCAGGATGAGCACGGCGAGCGCCAGGCCGATGGCGAACGGCGCCTGCTTGTTGGCCGAGCGGCGGTCCGTGGCGCCGAGGATGACGCCGACGAACACGGCGGTGACCACGATCTCGACCAGCAGGCCGATGACGAGGGAGAACTCGACCTGGCCGGTCGAGAGCTTGGCCAGCGGCGAGTGCGCGCCGTAGCCGTTGGAGACGCCCGAGAAGAAGGACTTCGCCGTGGCGTTGCCGCTGGTGTCGAGCAGCGCCGGCAGCTTGGCCGGGATGGTGATGAACAGGATCGCCGCGGCGAGGATGCCGCCGAGCAGCTGCGCGAGCCAGTAGGGCAGGACGTCCCGCCACGGCGTGCGGCCACCGATGGCGGCGCCGAGCGTCACGGCGGGGTTGAAGTGACCGCCCGAGACGTGCCCGACGGCGATGATGCCCGCGAGGACGGCGATGCCGAAGCCGAGGGCGACGGCGAGCGTGCCGCCGACGCCGCTGAAGCTCGAGTAGAGCGCGATGCCGACGCCCACGAGCACGAGCGCGAAGGTGCCGAAGGCCTCGGCGCCCAGGCGGGCGACCAGGCCCGGGCCGGTGACGACGACGGTGCCGGCGGGCACGACGTAGGCGTCGAGCTCCTCGACGACGACGTCCTCGTCGTCCTCCTCGACGACCTCGTCGGTCTCCGGCGCGACGGGCTCAGCCGTGGCGGCGGGTGCGTCGGCAGCCGCAGCGGCCGTCGTCTCCTCGGGCTCGGGCGAGCCGGCGACCGTGGTCTCGTCGGGCTCCGGGGAGCCGGCGGCCTTGTCGGGGGTGTCCTGTGACATGTCGATCCTGTCGTGAGTAACCGTCGGTGAAAGGGGGAGGTGCGCGCGGAGCCTGCCACGTCCGGCTGTGCGGTCGTGACGACGTGACGATCTGCGCAATGCCCCTGGTGGGGCCAGCATGCCAGTCCGGGTGCCATCGGTCACGGCGCGCGCCGAGGGGCGGACCGCCGACCCACCCACAAGAATCTCTCGACGTCGAGTAATCTTGTCCGCGGACCCGCGCCGGCACCCCCGCAACATCGTGCCGTGCCCCCACCCGTCCCCAGCACAGGAGATCCCCGCATGGCGAAGATCAAGGTTGTCGGCCCGGTCGTCGAGCTCGACGGCGACGAGATGACGCGCATCATCTGGCAGTTCATCAAGGACCGCCTGATCCACCCGTACCTCGACATCGACCTGCGCTACTACGACCTGTCGATCCAGAACCGGGACGCCACCGACGACCAGGTGACCGTCGACGCCGCGAACGCCATCAAGGAGCACGGGGTCGGCGTCAAGTGCGCGACGATCACGCCCGACGAGGCCCGCGTCGAGGAGTTCGGCCTGAAGAAGATGTGGGTCTCGCCGAACGGCACGATCCGCAACATCCTCGGCGGCGTCGTCTTCCGCGAGCCGATCATCATCAGCAACATCCCGCGCCTGGTGCCGGGCTGGAACAAGCCGATCATCATCGGCCGTCACGCGTTCGGCGACCAGTACCGCGCCACCAACTTCAAGGTCCCCGGTGCCGGCACGCTGACCATGACCTACACGCCCGCGGACGGCTCCGAGCCGATCCACCAGCAGGTCGTCACGTACCCCGAGGGCGGCGGCGTCGCCATGGGCATGTACAACTTCAACGACTCGATCCGGGACTTCGCGCGGGCCTCGTTCGCCTACGGCATCCAGCGCGGCTACCCGGTCTACCTGTCGACGAAGAACACGATCCTCAAGGCCTACGACGGCTCGTTCAAGGACATCTTCCAGGAGGTGTTCGACGCCGAGTACGCCGCCGACTTCGCCGCCGCCGGGCTCACGTACGAGCACCGCCTCATCGACGACATGGTCGCCGCGGCCATGAAGTGGGAGGGCGGCTACGTCTGGGCCTGCAAGAACTACGACGGCGACGTGCAGTCCGACACCGTCGCGCAGGGCTTCGGCTCGCTCGGCCTCATGACGTCCGTGCTCATGACGCCCGACGGCAAGACCGTCGAGGCCGAGGCCGCGCACGGCACCGTGACCCGCCACTACCGCCAGCACCAGGCCGGCAAGCCGACGTCGACCAACCCGATCGCGTCGATCTTCGCGTGGACCGGCGGCCTGAAGCACCGCGGCAAGCTGGACAGCACCCCCGAGGTCACGCAGTTCGCGGAGACCCTCGAGCAGGTCGTCGTCGAGACGGTCGAGTCGGGCGCCATGACCAAGGACCTCGCGTCGCTGGTGGGCCCGGACCAGGCCTGGCAGACCACCGAGGAGTTCCTCGCGACGCTCGACGCCAACCTCGCGGCCAAGCTCGCCTGATCCAGCTCCACAGGACGGCGCCCACCTGCACCAGGGTGGGCGCCGTCCGCGCGTCCAGACCCGTCGCACCTCAGGGACCGTCGCCGCTCGCCGCTCGCCGATGGGTCGGCATGGAGGCTCTGGGTGAGGACGACGACGTCGTCGAGGTCGTGATCTACGCGCGGATCAGCAACGACAAGGAGGGCGCGGGGCTGGGCGTCGAGCGCCGGGAGGCCGACTGACAGGCACTGGCGGAGCGGCTCGGATGGCAGGTCGCTGCGCATTTATCGACAACGACATCTCGGCCTACTCCAGCAAGCCCCGCCCCGGGGCGATGCTGCGCGACAGCTACGCCGGGCTGCTGCAGGTCCCCGGCCAGTACGGCCGCCCGGCGAGGGGCCGCGCGGCTGCCTGATGTGCGGCAGCGGCGTTGTGCAGGTCGTCCCGTCGCGGGCCGCCTCCGCGTCGACGCCGCGGCGGGCGCACCCGGGACCCTCGGAGGTCGGCCGAACCCGGAGCCGATCGACGGGCATCTGTGCCCGGCGTGCGAGGCCGTCGTTGACGCGGTCGGCTCATGCGGCCCGAGCGCGATGGGGCGTGCTTTCCTGGCCCATCTTGGCGTGCGACCGAGGCTCGGGCTGGACGCCGTCGACCTGGCGGGCTTGGACGGCTGGTGCACGCTGCTTCAGCCCGCCGAGCCGAATGCGAGGCCATGGGGCCACGTCGCCGGGCTGCGCACCTGGTCGACGCCCCTGCGGCACGGCGCCTGAGCCGTTATGGGCGGGCTCGATGTTCCACGGCAAGATCTTCGGCCAATATTGTCGTGACGTGAATATTTTGACCCCTACGTAATCCCCATTTCGTAGGCGCCCTTGCGTGTGGATTCCGCCCAGTAGACTCATCGCCAAGCGGGAAGCAAAGAGCCTCAAGTGGGCTCGATGCCAACCTGAGGCTCTTCGTGACGCGTTTCCTGCCCGGGCGCGCGCTAGTCACGAGGGTACACGCGGTCAGCATTCGGTTGTGAGTTCGAAGCCGAGATCGCACGTCGTGACCCCGGTCATGCTCGGAGCGGTGATGCCGGCCCGGCGAGCAAGACCGGAAGGAGGTGCCCCATGGACATTTGGATCAATGAGATCAGCCACTACCTCGTCATCGAGGATGGTCGGCCCGTACTCAAGCGCGTCAAGAAGCGCCGGCGTCTGTACCCGGAGGCGTAGACCTTCGACCGCCAGCAACCACTGCGAGCGCGCGCTGCTCATCACACGGACCCCCCGAGCAGATATTCCGCTCGGGGGGTCCGTTGTGTCGATCCACGTCAACACCTCGATGCGTCCCGTGTCTTAGCTCGAAGGCATGACGCAGCTAGCCGCACCCGTGTGGCGCACGCACGGTGGCGCGGCCCACTGACAGGGTGACCGCATGGGGAAACGCGACTACGCCAAGGAAATCGAGCGGCTCGTCCGCGCGGCGCAGACGGAGGCGAACGAGGCGCTCGCCACGGATGACTACGCCGAGGCCAAGCTGGTGCTCGCCGGTGCGATCCGCGACGTGCGCGAGGTCAAGCGGGCTCTCACCGAAGCCGAGCGCGGAGTGCGCGCGGCGTACCAGGATGCGCGGCTCAAGACGCGGAGCAAGGGCCAGACCGTCGGCATGTTCGTGAACAGCAAGACCCGGGCCGCGATCGCACGCGGACGTGCCGCGGAAGGCCGGCAGTTGTCCGCCAACGAAGCAGCGGCTCTGCGCCCCTACGCCGACGCGAAGGTCGTCGCGGACCGGGCGATCGCCAGCCTGGATCGCGCCAAGGCTCAGGTCGCCGACGGGGCCGCGAGGGCCAAGGAGGCGGGCGGTTCGACCACGGTGCGCCCGGGGCGCGGGGCCGCCGCACCAGCGGCCGCTGTCGACCGACCGGCGCCCGCTGCGGCGCCGCCGGCTCCCCCAGCAACCCAGACTCCCCCGCCTCCGCCGCCCCACTGGGCACCCGACTTCACGGGGCGCCACGAGCACCGCTGGTGGGACGGCACGGCTTGGACCGAGCACGTCTCCGACCGCGGCGTGCCGTCGTCCGATCCGATCTGAGCATGGACGCCGGAACGATCGTTGCGCTCGTGCTCGGAACGGTGGGACCCGTTTGGGGTGCCGGGACGTCCGCGATCAATCGGCGCGACGCCAACGAGCGGGACGAGTGCGATCAGGCGATCGATCGCGAGAAGCGTTGGCTGCAGGAGAAACGTCTGATCTACGTTCGAGCCCAGGCTGCACTCGATGACGAACTCGCAGCCCTCTCGGACCACGTGATCCATGACCCGTCGGAGACTGGCCACGCCCAGAGAGCAAGCGCCCTCCACGCGGCGCAGCAGGAGTTTCGCGAGGCGCGGGCGGCGGTCGACATGCGGCCCCCTAAGTCGTGCGACATGCGGTGAACGACGCATTGTCAATGCGATCGCGAAAGCGAACTGGGCCTTCCTTCAGCCCGAGGTATCGCGGGCCGCCGTGCTCGCGGCCGAGGACGACCCGTTCATCGATGCCGAGTGGGAGTGTCACCTCGCTTTGGAGGCCATGCACGTCGACCTGGGCGCCGAGCCATTGAACGAGAGCGACTCACGTACCGCATGGGCTCGATCGAGGCGTCGATCCAGCAATGTCGGAAGAGGGCGCTGACACCTCGGTGAGGCTCAGCGGTGGAGGGATGCCTGTGACGCGGCCGGCGGTGCGGCTCCCGTGGGGCGCGAGGACGTCGAGCAGCAGCGCGAGAGCATCGTGGCCAAACGTCCGTGGTGGAGGAGCGTTCTGACGTGCGCCGCCCGGTCGCTCGTCCCGCGGGGTAGCGTGAGGGCGCCGTCGTCGTCGACCGAAGGAGCCCGTTCCGTGGCCAGCTCGCCCGTCACCGTCACCGTCACCGGAGCCGCCGGGCAGATCGGCTACGCGCTGCTCTTCCGGATCGCGTCCGGCCAGCTGCTCGGCGCCGACACCCCCGTCCGGCTGCGCCTGCTCGAGATCCCGCAGGCGTCCAAGGCGGCCGAGGGCACCGCGATGGAGCTGGACGACTGCGCGTTCTCCACGCTGGACAGCGTCGAGATCTACGACGACGCGACCGCGGCCTTCGACGGCGTCAACGTGGCGCTGCTCGTCGGCGCGCGCCCCCGCACGGCGGGCATGGAGCGCGGCGACCTGCTCTCGGCCAACGGCGGCATCTTCAAGCCCCAGGGCGAGGCCATCAACGCGGGCGCGGCGGACGACGTGCGCGTCCTCGTCGTCGGCAACCCGGCCAACACCAACGCGTTCATCGCGGCGTCGCACGCGCCCGACGTGCCTCGCGAGCGGTTCACCGCGATGACCCGCCTGGACCACAACCGCGCGGTCTCGCAGCTGGCCGCGAAGACCGGCGCGAAGGTCGCGGACATCGCGCGGCTGACCATCTGGGGCAACCACTCCGCCACGCAGTACCCCGACCTGTCGCACGCCACGGTGGGTGGCCGCCCCGCGCTCGAGGTCGTCGGCGACGACGCCTGGGTGCGGGACACGTTCATCCCGACCGTGGCCAAGCGCGGCGCGGCGATCATCGAGGCGCGGGGCGCGTCGTCGGCGGCCTCCGCGGCCAACGCGGCGATCGACCACGTGCACACCTGGGTGCACGGCACGCCCGAGGGTGACTGGACCTCGGCCGGCATCGTGTCCGACGGCTCCTACGGCGTGCCCGAGGGCCTCATCTCGTCGTTCCCGGTGACGTCGTCGGGGGGCAGCTGGCACATCGTGCCCGACCTCTCGGTCGACGAGTTCTCCCGCGGCCGGATCGACGCCTCGGTGGCCGAGCTGGTCGAGGAGCGCGACGCCGTCCGGGCGCTCGGCCTGCTCTGAGCCGCGGACCTGACCGTGTGGGCCGAGGAGGTCGCGGTCCCGCTGCGGGGCAGGGGAGTCGGGGCGTTCCTCGGGTGGGCGCTGCTCGGGGCGGGCATCGGCTTCGGGTTCGGCGCCGTGCTCGTGGTCGGGCTGGTGGCCGCCCTCGCGCTGCTCGCGGTCGGGGGCGTCCTCGTCGCCCGCCAGGGCCTGCGTCCCGCCCAGCTCGGGGTGATCAGCGGGCTCGGCGTGCTGCCGCTGACGATCGCCTGGCTCAACCGGCACGGCCCGGGCGAGTACTGCACCACCACCGCGGTGGCCGAGTCGCAGTGCGTCGCGCAGTGGAGCCCGTGGCCGTTCGCGCTGGTGGGGCTCGCGCTGGTGGTCGTCGGCGTGCTGCTCTTCGTGCGCACCCGGCGAGCCTGACGTGCGCGTGGCGATCCGGGTCAGACCCGGCGCGTCCCGGACCGCCGTCGGGGGGTCGTACGGCGACCGGCTCGTCGTGGCGGTGAGTGCCCGGGCCGTGGACGGTGCGGCGACGCAGGCCGCTCTGGACGCGCTCGCGGCGGCGCTCGGGGTCCGGCCGCGGCACGTCACGCTCGTGTCGGGCGCGACCAGCCGCGACAAGCTCGTGGAGGTCGACGCCGACGAGGCGCAGGGAGCGGCTGCCCTCGCCCGGCTGCTGGAGGGGTAGGCCGGGGCTGTCCTCCGCCACCGTCGCGATGCCGGCCGCGGAGTACGCAGGCGGTCGGTGTGAAGACTTGGTTGCACTGGGCGCAACGAAGTCTTCACGCGAGCGGCCAGAGGCGTCGAACCTCAAAGCGGGGCCCGTGGCCCTCCGCCGCACGTCGACGCGCTAGACCTCGCGGGCGTCCTTCGCCCGTTCCACCCGATCCCTGCACGTTTCCACCGATAACTCTTGCTGCAAGTTGCTGCAAACCGATACGGTCGGCGACACCTGCCCCGCACATCGACGTGCGGGGAGACGAAGGAGTCGCCATGTCGCCCGCCGACGCCCCCGTCCGTCATCCCTCCCGCATCCTCGCCGCGCTGACCTCCCTCGCGGTCGTCGGCGTGGGGCTCGTCGCCGCGGCGAGCAGTCCCGCCGCCGCTGCCGACCGGACGGTCGCCCTCGTCGGTGACCTGCAGAGCGAGCTCGGCTGCTCGGCGGACTGGCAGCCCGAGTGCACGCAGACCGAGCTCGCCCCGACGGGCGCGCCCGGGGTGTACGCCGCCGACTTCACGGTCCCGGCGGGCAGCTACGGCTACAAGGTCGCGATCAACGACACGTGGGACGAGGCCTACGGCAAGAACGGCGGGGCGGACAACATCCCGCTCGTCGTCGCCGGCCCCTCGAGCCTGCGCTTCACCTACGACGACACCACGCACCGGATCGCGCTGACCCCGTTGGACCTGGGCGCGGGCTACACGCCGGCCGACGACGCCCTGGTCGCCCAGCCGGTGCGTGACCCCGGCGCCGACCAGCAGTTCTACTTCGTGATGACCGACCGGTTCGCCGACGGCGACACGTCGAACGACACCGGCGGCCTCACCGGCGACCGCCTGACCACGGGCTTCGACCCCACCGACAAGGGCTTCTACGAGGGCGGCGACCTCAAGGGGCTGCAGAGCAAGCTGGACTACATCCAGGGCCTCGGCACGACGGCGATCTGGCTGACCCCGTCGTTCAAGAACAAGCCCGTGCAGGGCACCGGGGCGGACGCGTCCGCCGGGTACCACGGGTACTGGATCACGGACTTCACGCAGATCGACCCGCACCTGGGCACCAACGCCGAGCTGCAGGCCCTGATCGCCGACGCCCACGCGCGGGGCATCAAGGTCTACTTCGACATCATCACCAACCACACCGCGGACGTCATCGACTACGCCCAGGGCCAGTACGGCTACGTCGACCAGGCCACCAAGCCCTACAAGGACGCCGCCGGCAACGCCTTCGACCCGCACACGTACGCGGGGACCGACACGTTCCCGACGATGGACGCCGCGACGAGCTTCCCGTACACCCCGGTGATCAAGCCAGAGGACGCGAACGTCAAGGTCCCGGCCTGGCTGAACGACCCGACGCTGTACCACAACCGCGGGAACTCGACCTACACCGGGGAGTCCACGACGTACGGCGACTTCTCCGGCCTGGACGACCTCATGACCGAGAACCCGGCGGTCGTGAACGGCTTCGTGGACGTCTACGACCAGTGGGTGGACCTCGGCGTCGACGGGTTCCGCATCGACACCGCCAAGCACGTGAACTTCGAGTTCTGGCAGAAGTTCACGACGGCGGTCCGCGCGCACGCGGCATCCGTCGGCAACCCGGACTTCTTCATGTTCGGCGAGGTGTACGACGCCGACCCCGCCAAGCTGTCCCCGTACCTGCGCGACAGCGACATGAACGCGGTCCTCGACTTCACGTTCCAGTCGGCGGCCAGCAACTACGCCAAGGGCTCGGCGGCCGGCGGGCTGCACGCGCTCTACGCGGGCGACGACATGTACACGACGCCGACCTCGAACGCGCAGGCGCTGCCCACGTTCCTCGGCAACCACGACATGGGCCGCATCGGGTACTTCGTCAAGGACGCCGGCAGCGCGGAGCAGCGCTCCGAGCTCGCCCACTCGCTGATGTACCTGACGCGTGGCCAGCCGGTGGTCTACTACGGCGACGAGCAGGGCTTCGTCGGCACGGGCACGCTCAACGGCCAGGACAAGGACGCGCGGCAGTCGCTGTTCGCCACCCAGGTGCCGGCCTACGCCAACCAGAACCTGCTGGACGGCACGGTCGCGGGCTCGGTCGACCGGTACGACACCGGCTCGGTGCTCTACGACCACATCGCCGGGCTGGCCGCGCTGCGCAGCAGCACCCCGGCCCTGCGGGACGGCGCCCAGATCGAGCGCTACGCCACGGGCGCGGTCTACGCGTTCTCGCGGGTCGACGCGACCGAGAAGGTCGAGCACCTGGTCGCGACGAACAACGGCACCACGTCCGCGACCGTCACCATCGACACCCTCACCCCCGGGGCGACGTTCGCGCCGCTCTACGGGACGACCACGTCGGTGACGGCCGCCGCCGACGGCACCGTCTCGGTGACGATCCCCGCGCTGAGCGCCGTCGTGCTCAAGGCCGGCACCACCGTCGGTGCACCGGCCACCGCGGGCGACATCAGCGTCACCGCACCCGCCGCCGGCGCCGGGCTCTCCGGGCTCGTGCCGGTGACCGCCGACGTGGCCGACGACGTCTGGAGCCAGACGTCCTTCGCGTACCGCGTGCTCGGCGACACCGCGTGGACCCCGCTCGGCACGTCCGAGACGACGTCGCCCCGCGTGTTCCACAACGTCGCGGGCCTGCCGGACGGCGCCGTGGTGGAGTACCGCGCGGTCACGGTCGACGCCGCGGGCCACAGGTCGGCCGCGTCGACGTACGCAGCGGTCGGTGGCGCCATCGACGGCGGCGCCGGTGCGAACCCGGTCCCGCCCGGCCCGACCACCGTGTCGGTGCCCGGCAGCCACAACTCCGAGATGGGCTGCACGGGCGACTGGCAGCCCGAGTGCGCGGACGCCCGCCTGACCAAGCGCGCCGACGGCGTCTTCGCGGGCACGTTCACGCTCCCGGCCGGCACGTACGAGTACAAGGTGGCCATCAACGGCACCTGGGACGTGAACTACGGCGCGGGAGGTGTCGCCGGCGGCGCCAACGTGGCGTACACGACGACCGGTGGTCCGGTGACCTTCTACTACGACCCGGTCACGCACTGGTTCACGTCGACGGCCCAGGGCCCCATCCTCACGGTGCCGGGCTCCGACAACAGCGAGCTGGGGTGCGCGGGCGACTGGGCACCGGACTGCCTGAAGAGCTGGCTGCAGGACCCCGACGGCGACGGCACCTACACGTTCACCGCGCTCGACCTGCCCGCCGGGTCCTACGAGGTCAAGGTCGCGCACGGCCTCAGCTGGGACGAGAACTACGGCGCGGGCGGCGTGCGCGGCGGCGCGAACATCCCGTTCTCGGCGCCCGGCGGCAAGCCGGTGACGTTCTCCTACGTGCTGGCCACGCACGTCCTCACCGTCGAGGTGACGGACGCTCCGCTGCCCGGCACGGGCCAGTCGCAGGCCCAGTGGATCGACCGCACGACGATCGCGTGGCCGACCGCGCTCGGGGCGGACCCGGCGACGTCCACGTTCGCCCTGCACAGCTCGGCGACCGGGGGCATGAAGGTCCAGGACGGCGTCCTGGTGGGCGACGACGGAGCGCCGGTCCCGCTGACCTACGACCCGGCCGGGCTCACGGCCGCGCAGCTCGCGCGGTTCCCGGCGCTCGCGGGCAAGTACGTCGCGCTGCACGTGCCCGGCGACGCCCCGACCTCCGCGCTGCTGCGCGGGGCGCTGCTGGTCACCCAGGCGGCGTCGGACGGCACGTACCAGGCGGCGACCGGGGTGCAGATCCCGGGCGTCCTCGACGACGTGTACTCGGGCGACGCGGGGAAGCGGACCTTGGGCGCGACGTGGAAGAAGGGCGTCCCGTCGCTGGCCCTCTGGGCACCGACCGCGCAGACGGTCGACCTGCTGGTGTGGACCGGCGACCTGGCGGCCGACCCGCAGCGGGTGGCCGCGGCGCGCCAGTCGGACGGCTCGTGGACCGTGGCCGGCGCGAAGTCCTGGACCGGCGCCCGGTACCTCTGGGAGGTCACGGTCTACGCGCCCACGACCGACAAGGTCGAGGTCAACCGCGTCACCGACCCGTACTCGGTGGCGCTGACGCTCAACTCGACGCACTCGGTGCTGGTGGACCTGGCCGACAAGGCCTTCCGTCCGTCGCAGTGGGAGAAGGCGAAGCAGCCGGTGGTGCGGCCCGTGGACCAGACGATCTACGAGCTGCACGTGCGGGACTTCTCGATCAACGACCCGACGGTGCCGGCCGCGAAGCGCGGCACGTACCTGGCGTTCGCGACGAACGGCGCCGGGCGCGCGCACCTGCGCGAGCTGGAGAAGGCGGGCCTGACGACGATCCACCTGCTGCCGACGTTCGACATCGCGTCGATCCAGGAGGACCGGTCGCTGCAGAAGACGCCGGCCTGCGACCTCGCGTCGTACGCGCCGGACTCCGACCAGCAGCAGGCCTGCGTGACCGCCGTGGCGGACGCCGACGGCTTCAACTGGGGCTACGACCCGCTGCACTGGTCGACGCCCGAGGGCTCGTACGCCGTGGACGCCGACGGGGGCGCGCGCATCGCCGAGTTCCGCACCATGGTCGGCGCCCTGCACTCCGACGGCCTGCAGGTGGTGCTCGACCAGGTGTTCAACCACACGACCGCGAGCGGGCAGTCGCCGCAGTCGGTCCTGGACCGCGTGGTGCCCGGCTACTACCAGCGGCTCAACGCGGTGGGCAACGTCGAGACCTCGACGTGCTGCCAGAACGTCGCGACCGAGCACCTCATGGCGCAGAAGGCCATGGTCGACTCGGTGGTGACGTGGGCCCGCGACTACAAGGTGGACGGCTTCCGGTTCGACCTCATGGGGCACCACTCGGTGGACACCATGAAGGCCGTCCGGTCGGCCCTCGACAAGCTGACCACCAAGAAGGACGGCGTCGACGGCTCGAAGGTCTACCTCTACGGCGAGGGCTGGAACTTCGGCGAGGTGGCGAACAACGCGCTGTTCACGCAGGCCACGCAGGGCCAGCTGGGCGGAACGGGCATCGGCACCTTCTCCGACCGGCTCCGTGACGCCGTCCGCGGCGGTGGGCCGTTCGACGCCAACCCGCGCATCCAGGGCTTCGGCTCCGGCGGCGGCACCGACCCGAACGGCGACCCCGTGAACGGCACGGAGGCCCAACAGCTGACGAGGGCGGCGCACGACGCCGACCTGGTCCGGCTCGGCATGGCCGGCAACCTGCGCGACTACGCGTTCGAGACGAGCGCGGGGACCGTGCAGAAGGGCTCCGAGATCGACTACAACGGCCAGCCGGCCGGGTACGCCGACTCCCCGGAGGAGGTCATCACGTACGTCGACGCGCACGACAACGAGACCCTGTGGGACTCGCTGACCTACAAGCTGCCGACGGACACCCCGATGGCGGACCGCGTGCGCATGAACACGGTCTCGCTGGCGACGACCGCCCTGGCGCAGACGCCGTCGTTCTGGCACGCGGGCGCCGACCTGCTGCGCAGCAAGTCGCTCGACCGCAACAGCTTCAACTCGGGGGACTGGTTCAACAGCCTCGACCTGTCCGGCCAGGACAACGGCTTCGGCCGCGGCCTCCCGCCCAAGGCCGACAACGAGGCGAAGTGGCCCTACCAGCAGCCGCTGCTGGCCGACCCGGCCCTCAAGCCGACGCCGGCCGACATCGCCACGGCCTCGAAGGCCGCCGACGACCTGCTGCGGCTGCGGTTCTCGACGCCTCTGTTCCGGCTGGGCTCGGCCCAGCTCATCGAGCAGAAGGTGGGCTTCCCGGGCTCCGGTCCCGACGCCGACCCCGGGGTGGTCGTCATGACCATCGACGACGAGCCGGGCTGGGACGCAACCACGCGGCGCTGGGCCACGGACGTCGACAAGCAGCTCGACGGCGTCCTCGTGGTGGTCAACGCGTCCGACGAGGCGACCACCCAGACCGTGTCCTCGCTCAGCGGGCACCGCCTGACCCTGTCGCCGGTCCAGGCCCGGGGCAGCGACCCGGTGGTCAAGGGCACCACGTGGGACAAGGCCAGCGGCACGGTGACGGTCCCGCCGCGCACGGTCGCGGTGCTGGTGGAGCCGACCGGGCACGGCCACGGTCACGGTCACGGCGGCTGGTGGCAGTCGTTCCAGGGCTGGTGGAGCGCGCACGTCGGCTGACCTGCCGGCTCGCGCACGGACGACGGGCCCTCGACCTCGGTCGGGGGCCCGTCGTCATGCTTGCGGCCATCCCATAGGTTCAGCATGCGAAGCCAAGTCGGGCGAAAAGTCTCTCGATATCGACCTGTTAGCGCTCACATCGTGATGATTCTGTGATCTCCCCCCCGTTCAGCCGGGTTTGACTTCGAGAAACGAATGGAACACAGTAGGGCCGCTGGGTCACCCGGAACGTGCCGGAGACCCAGCCGGGACACCGGTCAGGACGGCGCAGACGCCGCCCACGACCGACGAACCCGAGCTCGCCCAGGCCCGAGTCACCGGGCCTCTCAACGACGAGAAGGAGCACAGCAATGCGACGGATCACAATCGCGGCGATGGGTGCGGTCCTCGCACTCGGCCTGGCCGCGTGCTCGGGTAGCGGAGCAGGCGGCGGAAGCGGCTCGTCCGACGCCGCCACCGTGGACCCGAGCGACCTCACGGTCGGTGTCGCGATGCCGACGCAGACCTCCGAGCGGTGGATCGCCGACGGCAAGGCTGTCAAGGAGGGCCTCGAGAAGGCCGGCTACAAGGTCGACCTGCAGTACGCGGGCGACGACATCCCCACCCAGCAGCAGCAGATCGACCAGATGATCACGAAGGGCGCGGACCTCCTCATCCTCGCCTCGATCGACGGCACGGCCCTGGCCACCCAGCTGCAGGCCGCCGCCGACGCGAACATCCCGGTCATCGCCTACGACCGCCTGATCCGCGACAGCGAGAACGTCGACTTCTACGTGACGTTCGACAACTACAAGGTGGGCGTGCAGCAGGCGACCTCCCTGCTCGTCGGCCTGGGCCTGCTCAAGGCTGACGGCTCGAAGGGCGACGCGACGGGTCCGTTCAACATCGAGCTCTTCGCGGGCTCGCTGGACGACAACAACGCGCACTTCTTCTACCAGGGCGCGATGGACACCCTGAAGGAGTACATCGACGCGGGCACGCTCGTCGTGAAGTCGGGCCAGACCGACATCGAGCAGGTCGCCACGCTGCGCTGGCTGCAGGAGACCGCGCAGAAGCGCATGGAGGACCTGCTCACGTCGACCTACTCCGACGGCAGCAAGGTGCAGGGCGTCCTGTCGCCGTACGACGGTCTGTCCCGCGGCATCATCACCGCGCTGCAGAACGCCGGCTACGGCCCGGGGATCGACCAGGGCATGCCGATCGTCACCGGCCAGGACGCCGAGATCGCGTCGGTCAAGCTGATCAACGACGGCGTGCAGTACTCGACGATCTTCAAGGACACCCGCAAGCTCGCCGAGCAGGCCATCGTGTCCGCGCAGTCGTTCCTCGCGAACAAGGAGCCGGAGGCGAACGACACCAAGACGTACGACAACGGCGTCAAGGTCATCCCGTCGTACCTGCTCGACTCGGACATCGTCTACAAGGACAACATCCAGTCGCTGCTCATCGACTCGGGCTACTGGACCGCCGACCAGGTGGCCAGCGGCCAGGCATGACCCGTCCGTCCTGACCCTCGACCGGCCGGCACCCACCCGGTGCCGGCCGGTCGGCCCGGGTCACCCCCACCAACGAGGGGAGCCGGCGACGGCGCCCTGCACGACGAAGGACGGTGGAAGCCGCGTGGCCAACTCCATTCTCGAGATGCAAGCCATCACGAAGACCTTTCCCGGCGTCAAGGCTCTGCAAGACGTGTCGATGTCGGTCGAGCGTGGCGAGATCCACGCGATCTGCGGTGAGAACGGGGCCGGCAAGTCGACCCTGATGAAGGTGCTCTCGGGGGTGTACCCGCACGGCACCTACGACGGCAAGATCCTCTTCGAGGACGAAGAGATGCAGTTCGGGTCGATCAACGACTCGGAGGACAAGGGCATCGTGATCATCCACCAGGAGCTCGCGCTGGTGCCCTTCCTCTCCATCGCGGAGAACATCTTCCTCGGCAACGAGCGCGCCAGCCGCGGCCTGATCGACTGGAACGTCGCCAACTCGGAGGCCGCCGCACTGCTCGCGCGCGTGGGCCTGGACGAGCTGCCGGTGACGCCGGTGGGTCAGCTGGGCGTCGGCAAGCAGCAGCTGGTGGAGATCGCCAAGGCGCTGTCCAAGCAGGTCAAGCTGCTGATCCTCGACGAACCGACGGCGGCCCTCAACGACAACGACTCCGAGCACCTGCTCGGGCTGCTGCGCCAGCTCAAGGCGCAGGGCATCACGTCGATCATGATCTCCCACAAGCTCAACGAGATCGCCGAGATCGCCGACACCACGACGATCATCCGCGACGGCCGCACGGTGGAGACGCTCGACATGGCGGCCGACGAGGTCACCCAGGAGCGCATCATCCGCGGCATGGTCGGCCGCGACCTCGGGCACCGGTTCCCGCCGCACGACTCGGTGGTCGGCGAGGAGGTGCTGCGGATCGAGGACTGGACCGTGCACCACCCGACCGATCCCGACCGCGTGGTCGTCGACGGCGCCAACCTCTCGGTGCGCGCGGGCGAGATCGTCGGCCTGGCGGGCCTCATGGGCGCCGGCCGCACCGAGCTCGCGATGTCGGTGTTCGGCCGCTCCTACGGCAGCCACATCACCGGCAAGATCTTCCTGCACGGCAAGGAGATCAAGGTCGCCACGGTCAGCGACGCCATCGCCCAGGGGATCGCGTACGCCACCGAGGACCGCAAGAAGTACGGCCTCAACCTGATCGACGACATCCGCAGCAACATCTCCGCCGCGAGCCTGGCGAAGGTCTCCCGGGGCGGGTTCGTGAACGCGAACGAGGAGATCAAGGTCGCCGAGGGCTTCCGGCAGAGCATGAACATCAAGGCACCCACGGTGCTGGCGCTCGCGGGCAAGCTCTCGGGCGGCAACCAGCAGAAGGTCGTGCTGAGCAAGTGGCTCTTCACGGACCCGCAGGTGCTGATCCTCGACGAACCCACGCGCGGCATCGACGTCGGGGCCAAGTACGAGATCTACACGCTGATCAACAAGCTGGCCGAGGAGGGGAAGGCCGTCGTGGTCATCTCCTCGGAGCTGCCCGAGCTGCTCGGCATCTGCAACCGCATCTACACGCTCTCGGCGGGCCGGATCACCGGTTCGATGCCTCGGGAGCAGGCTACTCAGGAGAATCTGATGGAGCTCATGACCAAGGAAAAGGACCAGGTTCGATGACCGCGATGGCAGGCCTGAAGGACCTCTTCACGAGGAACCTGCGGCAGAGTGGGATCTTCGTCGCGTTCGTGGCGATCGTCGGGCTGTTCACCATCCTCACGGACGGCGTGCTGCTCAGCCCGGGCAACGTGACGAACATCGTCCTGCAGTACTCCTACATCCTGATCCTGGCCATCGGCATGGTCATCGTGATCATCGGCGGCCACATCGACCTCTCGGTCGGGTCGGTCGTCGCGCTCACGGGTGCGGTCTCCGCGGTGATCGTCATCCAGCACGGTGCGCCGTTCTGGGTGGGTGTCCTCGCCGGCCTCGCCGTCGGGTTCCTGGTCGGGGTGTGGCAAGGGTTCTGGGTCGCGTACGTCGGGATCCCGGCGTTCATCGTGACGCTGGCCGGCATGCTGCTCTTCCGCGGCATGACCCTGCAGGTGCTCGGCAACATCTCCCTGTCGCCGTTCCCCGCGTCGTACCAGAAGATCGCCGGCGGCTTCCTCAACGGCTTCCTCGGCGGCAACGGCTTCGACGTCTTCACGCTGCTCGTCGGCGCGCTCGCGGTCGTCGGCTACGCGGTGGGCCAGTGGCGCACCCGGCTCGGCCGGATCAAGTACCAGCAGGTCGTCGAGACCATGCCCATCTTCGTCACCAAGATCGTGCTGGTCGGCCTGGTCGGCATGGCGTTCGCCTGGCAGCTGGCCCACAGCCGCGGCCTGCCGATCGTGCTGATCATCCTGGGCATCCTGATCATCGCGTACCAGATCGTCACCACGAAGACGGTCTTCGGCCGCCACGTCTACGCGATCGGTGGCAACCTGTCCGCCGCGCAGCTGTCGGGCGTGAAGGTCCGCAAGGTCAACTTCTGGATCTTCGTCAACATGGGCATGCTCGCCGCCGTCGCCGGTGTCGTGTACTCGTCGCGGTCCAACAGCGCGCAGCCCGCGGCCGGCAACATGTTCGAGCTCGACGCGATCGCCGCCTGCTTCATCGGTGGCGCGTCGACCACGGGCGGCGTCGGCCGGGTCACGGGGGCGATGGTCGGTGGTCTGATCATGGCGGTCATGAGCAACGGCATGCAGCTCATGGGCATCGACCAGTCGGTGCAGCAGATGGTCAAGGGACTCGTCCTGCTGCTCGCCGTCGCGTTCGACATCTACAACAAGCGCCGCGCAGGTTCGGCGCGCTGACCAGCGGGTTCTTGGGGTAGACGGACGGGGCCCGGGCTATGCTCGCGGGCGTGGGAGGGCGGGTCGGGATGTCAGGCTCGCAGTCCTCGCTCCGCGAGGCCAACCGGGCCCTGATCGTCGAGACCGTCCAGCGGCACGGCGGGCTCACGCAGGTCGAGCTCGCCGGTGCCACCGGCCTCTCCGCCGCGACGATCTCCACCATCGTCAAGGAGCTGCTCGCCGCGGGTGTCGTCGACACCCGCAACACCACCCGGAGCGGGCGTCGTGCCCAGATGGTCACGATCGCCCACCGGGTGGGTCTGGCCGTCGGCGTCCACATCGGTCAGCGGCACCTGCGGGTCGCGCTCGGCGACGTCACCAACGAGGTCGTCGCCGAGCAGACCCTGCCCCTCCCGCACGAGCACCGGGTGGACACCAGCCTCGACCGCGCGGCCCTGCTGGTGGCCGACCTGCTGGAGCGCGTGGGCTCGACGCTCGACGAGGTCGTCGGTGTCGGCGTGGGCCTGCCCGCGCCGGTCGACACCGCGACCGGGATGGTCTCCGTGCGCGGCATCATGCGCGGCTGGGACGAGGTCCACGTCGGCCACGTGCTCTCGAAGCGGCTGGCCCGGCCGGTGTTCGTCGACAACGACGCGAACCTCGGGGCGCTCGCCGAGAGCACGCACGGCGCCGCCCGGATGTTCCGGGACTCGGTGTACGTGCGCGCGTCGTACGGCACGGGCGCGGGCATCGTGATCGGCGGCCAGGTGCACCGCGGCTTCGCCGGGACGGCGGGGGAGATCGGCCACGTGCAGGTCGACCCGCTGGGGGACATCTGCCGCTGCGGCAGCCGCGGGTGCCTCGACACGGTGGTCGGCGCGGGCGCCCTGCTCGAGCCGCTGCGGGCCAGCCACGGCAGCCTCGCGCTGCGTGACGTGATCCAGCGCGCGATCGACGGCGACCCCGGCTGCGCGCGCGTCATCGCCGACGCGGGCTCCACCATCGGCGAGGTGGTCTCGAGCCTGGCGATGGCGGTGAACCCGCAGTGCATCGTGGTGGGCGGCGACCTCGCGGAGACGGGGGAGCTGCTGCTGGGCCCCCTGCGCGAGGCGATCCGGCACCGCGTGCTGCTCAACCAGATCGCTCCCCTCGAGGTGGTCCCGGCCGAGCTCGGGCAGCGGGCCGAGGTGGTCGGCGCGCTGGAGCTCGTGCTGCGCTCGACGGACTTCGTGGTCCGCTCCGACGAGCAGGCGCGAACGGCCGGCGAGAAGGGGGCGCACAATTGATCCAGCAGAGACGTGCCCAACGAGGAGCAGGTGAGGTCATGAGCGCGAGCCCCCGGGTCCCGCTGCTGTCCCTCCGCCAGATCAGCGTGAGCTTCGGCGCGGTCGAGGCGCTCGTCGGGGTGGACCTCGACGTGTACGACCACCAGGTGGTCGCGCTGGTCGGCGACAACGGCGCCGGCAAGTCGACGCTCGCCAAGGTGATCTCCGGCGTGCTCGCGCCTGACTCCGGCCTGATCGAGATCGACGGCGAGGAGCAGACCATCCCGTCGCCGTCCGCGGCGCACGCCCTCGGCATCGCGACCGTGTTCCAGGACCTCGCCCTGTGCGGCAACCTCGACGTGACGTCCAACATCTTCCTCGGGCGCGAGCTCACGGACGGTGCCCTGCTCGACGACGGCCGCATGGAGCAGGTGGCGCGGGGGATCCTGCGGGACCTGACCCTGCGGATCCCGTCCGTGCGCACGCCGCTGTCCCAGCTGTCCGCCGGGCAGCGGCAGGCCGTCGCGATCGCGCGCACCCTGATCGGCTCGCCCCGGCTCGTCGTGCTGGACGAGCCCACCGCGGCCCTGTCCGTCGCGCAGACGGCGGAGGTGCTCACGTACATCGAGCGGCTGCGCGACCTCGGCCACGGGGTGATCCTCATCAGCCACAACATGAACGATGTGCGCGCCGTCTCGGACAAGATCGTGGTGCTGCGGCACGGTCGCAACAACGGGTCGTTCGACGCCGACTCCACCAGCTACGAGGCGATCCTCGCGGCGATCACGGGGGCGACCACCGAGGGGAACGACATGCTGCGCCGGATGGCCGCTCTCGGCTGACCGGCCCCGCGACGCGGGCGCGGCTACGGTGAGGACGTGTGCGGAATGACGCACGCGGCCGGCGTCGTCCGTGACCGAGCGGGCGCGGCCCTCACCGAGGAGGCAGCCATGGCAGCCGTCGACGACCTGTCCGCCGCGATCCCGATCGACCAGATCGCCACCCGGCTCGGCGTGGACCGGGCCACGGCGCAGAGTGCCGTCGAGGCGGCGCTCCCGGCCCTCCTCGGGGGGCTCTCGGCGAACGCCCAGGACCCCGCCGGCGCCGCCTCGCTCGCCGCCGCGCTGGGCACCAAGGACCCCGCGCTGGTGGCCGGTGGCGTCGACCTCGACCAGGTGGACCCCGACGACGGCGCCAAGATCGTGCGCAACGTGTTCGGGTCGAACCAGGACCAGGTCGTGGCCGCCCTCGGCTCCTCCCCGAAGACCCCCGACCAGAGCATCATCGCCAAGGTGCTCCCGCTGCTCGCCCCGATCGTCCTGGCGTTCCTCGCGAAGCAGATGAGCGGGAAGTCGTCCGCGGGCGGTGCGCAGGGCGGCGGGGGACTGGGGGACGTCCTCGGTGGCCTGCTCGGCGGCGGGTCGGGGTCGTCGTCGGGCGGCGGCGTCGGCGACGTGCTCGGCGGCCTGCTGGGCGGTCTGCTCGGCGGCGGCAAGCGCTGACGGTGCACGAAGGGCCCGCGACCGGTGATGGTCGCGGGCCCTTCGGCCGTGCCGGGTTGCGGAGACCGCGGCAGGCGGTCACGCCGAGGGCGTCAGCCCTTGACCGACCCGGACATGAGGCCGCCGATGAAGTACTTGCCCAGGAGCACGTACACCAGCAGCGTGGGCAGCGACGCGAGCAGGGCGCCCGCCATCGAGATGCCGTAGTTGGTGAGCAGGGCACCGTTGGCCAGGTTGTTGAGGGCCAGGGTCACGGGGCCGTTCTGGCTGGACGAGAAGAACACCGCGAAGAGGAAGTCGTTCCACGCCGAGGTGAACTGCCAGATGAGGACGACCACGAAGCTCGGCACCGAGATGGGCAGGACGACGGACCAGTAGGTCCGCAGCATCCCGGCGCCGTCCATGCGCGCGGCCTCGACCAGCTCGTCGGGGATCGACATGTAGTAGTTGCGGAAGATCAGCGTCGTGATCGGCAGGCCGTAGATGACGTGCAGGATGATCAGCGACGGGACGCCCGACGGGATGCCGGCCCCGAGGATGAGCTGCAGCAGCGGGATCATCACGGCCTGGTACGGGATGAACATCCCGAACAGGATCAGGGTGAAGACGATGTCCGCGCCCCGGAACCGCCAGCGCGCGAGCACGAAGCCGTTCATCGAGCCCAGGAACGACGAGATGATCGCGGCCGGGATCACCATCTCGAACGTGCGCCACAGCGACGGCGAGAGCGCGGTCCACGCGCCCGACCAGTTCTCCGTGGTCCACACCTGCGGGAGGTTCCAGGCGCGCGCCGGGGTGGCGTCGCCCTGACCCTTGAAGCTGGTCACGATGAGCACGTAGACCGGGATGAGCACGATGAGCGTGAAGAAGATGAGCAGCGCGTACTTGGCCGTGCGGCCCTTGGAGAACCGGCTGCGGGTGACCTCGACGGGCGCCGTGGCCGGGCGGCCGAGCGGGGCGGTGAGCTCGGCGGGGGTGACGGTGGTCATCAGTGCTTCTCCGTCCGGTTGAGGTGCACCAGGTACGGGATGATGAGCACCGCGACGATGACGAGCAGGATCGCGCCGACCGCGGCCGCGTTGGAGTAGTCGAAGCTCGACTTGAACACGTACATGTCGATGGCCGGCACCTTGGTCTGGTAGTTCGCCGGCTTCGAGATCGACATGATCAGGTCGAACGCCTTGAGCGACATGTGCCCGACGATGATCACCGCGGACAGGGCCACGGGGCTCAGCTGCGGGAAGATCACGTGGCGGTACATCTGCCAGCTGCTCGCGCCGTCGATCTGCGAGGCCTCGCGCAGCTCCTCCGGGATGCCCCGGAAGCCGGCCAGGAACAGGGCCATGACGTAGCCGGACAGCTGCCAGATGGCGGGGATCGCGATGGCCGCGATGCCGACGTTGACGTTGTTCCACCAGTTGTTCTGCAGGAACGGCAGGCCGATCATCTGGAACAGCCGGTTGAGGCCGGACGCGTTCTCACCCTGGTTCGAGTTCAGCAGCCAGCGCCACACCACGCCCGAGGCGACGAACGAGACGGCCATCGGGAACAGGTAGATCGAGCGGAAGACGCCCTCGAAGCGCACGGGCCGGTCGAGCAGCCAGGCCCACACGAACCCGAAGAACATCGTGCCCGCGAGGAAGACCACGGTGTACAGGACGAGGTTCTTCAGCGAGTGCTGGAACTCGTCGGACCCGAACAGCGAGATGTAGTTCTCGAGGCCGACGAAGCTGACGGGCGCCTTGCCGTTCGCCTGCGACGAGTTGTGGATGTCCTTGAGCGAGGTGTTCGCGTTGATCGCGAGCAGCCCGTAGACGAAGACCGCGAGCAGGATCAGGGACGGCGAGATGAGCAGGAGGGGAGGCCCCCACTTACGGATCTGTCGGGGCACGAGTGCCTCCTGTGGTCGTGACGAGCGTTCGGACGGGTCGGGCGGCCGTCGAGCGGACCGACCCGGTCAAGCAGTCGCTGCACGCGGCCCCGCCCCGGCCCTGGTGGTCACCAGGGCCGGGACGGGACGTGCCGTGCGGGGTGCCGGATCAGCCGGCGTTGGCCTCGGCGGCCGCCACCAGGTCGGCCTGGAAGCCGGCGAGGTCGCCACCACCGGTGGTGAACTTGCTCACCGAGTCCGAGATCGCGTTGGCCCAGGCGGCCGGGGCCGCTGCGCCGTGCGCCAGCGAGGAGACGATGGTGTCCTCACCGAAGGACTTCATCGCGGACTGCTGGTACGCCGAGAAGTCCTCGGGCTTGGCGTCCTTGCGGGCCGGGATGGAACCCTTGGCCTTGTTGAACGCGACCTGGCCGTCGAGCGAGCCGATGGTCTTGAGCCACGCCTTGGCGCCGGCGGGGTGCGGGGCACCCACGGGCAGCGTGAACGAGTCGGCGAGGAAGTCGAAGACACCGTCGGTGCCGGGGACCGGCATGTAGACGTAGTCGGCCGGCGACTTCTTGCCGGCCTCCTCGAACGCCGCCACGGCCCAGTCGCCCATGACGTTGAACGCCGCGTTGCCGTCGATGACCTGTTGCGTCGCGTCGGGCCAGTCCAGACCGTCGCGGTCCTCGTTCGTGTAGCTCATGAGCTTCTCGAAGTCGGAGAGCGCCTTGGTGACGTCCGAGCCGGACCAGTCGGTCGACCCGTCCCACAGGCCGCTGTAGCCGTCGGCGCCGAGGTCGGACAGGAGGATCGTCTCGAACAGGTTGACCTGGGTCCACGTGGTCGCCACCGAGAGCGGCGTGCGGCCCGTCTTCTCCTTGACGGCGTCCAGCGCGACGAACCAGTCGTCGAGCGTGGCGTACGTCGCGGCCGGGTCGAGGCCCGAGTCCGTGAGGAGCTGCGTGTTGGCCCACACGACGTTGGCGCGGTGGATGTTCGACGGGATCGAGTAGATCTTGCCGTCGACGGTCAGGCGGTCGACCAGGTCCGCCGGGAAGGCGTCGCGCAGGCCGAACTCGTCGTACAGGCTCGAGACGTCCTGCACCTGGCCGGCGTTGATGTAGTCGGTCAGCTCCGCGCCCGCGTGGGCCTGGAACGTGTCCGGCGGGTCGTTCGCCTGGAGGCGCGACTGGAGCAGGTCCTTGGCGGCCGAGCCGGCACCACCGGCGACGGCGCCGTTGATGAACTCGACGTTGGGGTTCTGCGTGTTGAACACGTTGACGAGCGCGTCGAGGCCGAGCTTCTCGGACCCGCTGGCCCACCAGGTGAAGACCTCCACCTTGTCGCCGGAACCGCCGCTGGTCGAGTTGTCCGAGCTGCCGCCGTCGCCGGAGCTGCACGCCGCGAGCGCGAGGCTGGCGACGGCGAGACCTGCGGCCATGGCGGTGAACTTGCGTGCGTTACGCATGTGACTCCTACGCCTTCTTTGCCGTGGATATGGGGTGCTGCCGACCGCGGGTGGTGTTCCCGCGGCCCGTGCTCGCCCGGCAGTGCGGGAGCGTCCGCCGGGCGATCGGTCGAAGGCTCAGCTGTGCGCCCTGCCCGATCCGGGTCACATCAGAGCGGCTTGGCGCACTTGGAGTCAAGAATTGAACGCATGAGTCGCCAAATCGTGATCTGGTGTTCACCCGCTGGAGACGGGCGCGCGCCCGGGACGCCGTGTGCCTCCCGGTCTGGGGCTTTTCTCCCCCGTCTCCGCAGGTGAGAGGGCATCCGCAGGCAGAGCGTGAACGCCGGCGGGTGAGGGCCGAGCGCGCCCGCGGGCTGTCGGCCGAAGCGCCTCCACCCCCGTGTGTATCCTGCGCGAGTGGGCAATGACCGGGTCACTCCGGGCTCCCAGACTTCACTGCGTGAAGCCAACCGGGCGCGGATCGTCAGTGCCGTCCAGCAGCGTGGCTCGCTCACGCAGGTCGAGCTGGCCGGTGTCACTGGCCTGTCCCCGGCCACCGTGTCCAACATCGTCAAGGAGCTCACGAGCGCCGGCGTCCTGCACACGGCACCCACGTCGCGCAGCGGACGCCGCGCCCAGCAGGTGACGCTCGCGCGCAACCTCGGCCTCGTCGCCGGCGTGCACTTCGGTACCCGGTCGCTGCGCGTGGCCCTGTCCGACGTCGCCCACCGCATCGTGGCCGAGCAGCGCATGCCGCTGCCGCCCGACCACCGGGCGGACCAGGGCCTGGAGCGCGCCGCGATGCTGCTCACCGAGATGGTCGACTCCGTGGACGCCGTGCTGTCCGAGGTGCTCGCCGTGGGAGTCGGGGTCCCCGCGCCCGTCGACGTGCGCACCGGCCGGCTCTCGTCCCTGGGGATGCTGCGCGGCTGGGACGGGGCCGCGGTGCCCGAGATGCTGGAGGAGCGGCTCGGGCTCCCGGTCTACGTGGAGAACGACGCCAACCTGGGCGCGCTCGCGGAGGTCCGGCTCGGGGCGGCTCGCGGCAAGCAGCACGTGGTCTACGTGCGTGCCTCGCACGGCGTCGGCGGCGGGCTGGTGCTCGGCGGGGAGGTCTTCCACGGACGCGTCGGGGCGGCGGGCGAGATCGGGCACACGACGATCGACGACCAGGGCCCCATCTGCCGCTGCGGCAACCGCGGCTGCCTCGAGATGTACGTCGGGGCGCCCGTGCTGCTCGAGATGCTGCGGCCGAGCCACGGCAACCTCACGCTCCGCGACGTGATCACCCGCGCGGACGAGGGCGACGCGGGGTGCCGGCGGGTCATCGTCGACGCCGGCCACCACCTCGGCGTGGCCGCCGCCAGCGTCTGCAACCTGCTCGACCCCGAGCTGCTGGTGGTGGGCGGCCAGCTGGCGGACGCCGGTGAGCTGCTGCTCGAGCCCCTGCGCGTGGCGCTGGCGCAGCGCACCATCCCGAGCATCGCGGGGCCGGTGCCCGTGGTCGGCGCGGAGCTGGGCGCCGCGGCCGAGGTGCGCGGCGCCCTGGCCATGGCGCTCGACCGGGTGTCGATCGCCGGCGGCGGGGCGGTGGTCGTGTGAGGCGCGCGCTGCTGGCGGCCCTCGTCGTGGCCGTCGCGCTGGTCGGCTGCGCGACCCCGCCGTCGGCGGAGCGGCCCTCCGACCAGGTCATCGCCCTGCTGCTGCCGGAGTCGAAGACCGCGCGGTACGAGGCCGTCGACCGGCCGCAGTTCGAGAGCGTCGTGGCCGACCGGTGCCCCGAGTGCCGCGTCATCTACGCGAACGCCGACCAGGACGCCGCCGCGCAGCAGCAGCAGGCCGAGTCGGCGCTCACGCAGGGCGCCGGGGTCATCGTGCTCGACGCCGTCGACAGCGCCGCGGCGGTCAGCATCGTCGGACAGGCGCACCGGCGCGGCGTCCCGGTGATCGCCTACGACCGGTTCATCAAGGACGCGGACCTCGACTACTACGTGTCGTTCGACAGCCGGCGCATCGGTCGGCTGCAGGGCGAGGCGCTCGTGCGCGAGCTGGCGCAGACCCGCACGGGTCCCGACGAGGCGCCGCAGGGCGTCCTGCTGGTCAACGGCGCGGCGACCGACCCCAACTCGGCGGCGCTCGAGGCCGGCGTGCAGGACGCGTTCGCGGATGCGCCCATCGAGGTGCTCGCCGAGTACGACACCCCCGACTGGAGCCCCGACAAGGCCCAGGAGTGGGTCACCGGACAGCTCACGCAGTACGCCGGGCGGGTCGACGCCGTGTACGCCGCCAACGACGGGACGGCGGGCGGCGCGATCTCGGCCATGAAGGCGGCGGGGCTCGACCCGGTGCCGCCGGTCACCGGCCAGGACGCCGAGCTGGCCGCGATCCAGCGCATCGTCACCGGCGACCAGTCGATGACGGTCTACAAGGCGATCAGCGAGCAGGCGCGCACCGCCGCCGAGCTGGCCGTCCGGGTGCTGCGCGGCGAGGTCCCGGTGACCACGGCGCGCGTGCAGGGCGTGCCGTCCTTGCTGCTCAGCCCGGTTCCCGTGACCCTGGACAACTTGCGCCGCGTCATCGTCGACGGCGGCGTGTACACCACCGAGGAGATCTGCGTGCAGCCCTACACCGATGCCTGCGCGGCCGCGGGCCTGCTCGACGAGGGGACCCCATGACCAGGCCGGAGGTGCCCGTCCTGTCGCTGCGCGGCGTCTCCAAGAGCTACGGCGCCGCCCGCGCGCTGGTCGACGTCGACCTGCGCGTGCACGCCCACGAGGTGGTCGCGGTGATCGGCGACAACGGCGCCGGCAAGTCGACCCTCGTCGGCACCCTGACCGGGGCGCTGCTGCCCGACGAGGGCGAGGTGCTGGTCGACGGGCGCCCGGTCACCCTGTCGTCGCCGTCGGTCGCCCGCGGGCTCGGCATCGCCGCGGTGTTCCAGGACCTCGCACTGTGCGCGAACCTCGACGTCGTCGAGAACCTCTACCTGGGGCACGAGGCCGAGCGCGGGCTGCTGCTCGACGAGGTCACCATGGAGAAGCACGCGTGGGAGCTGCTCAACCAGCTCGCCGCCCGCGTGCCCTCGGTGCGCGTGCCGGTCGCGGCCCTGTCGGGCGGTCAGCGGCAGGCCGTCGCGATCGCGCGCTCGCTGCTGGGGGAGCCGCGCGTCGTCGTCCTCGACGAGCCGACGGCCGCCCTCGGGCTGCGCCAGACCGCCGAGCTGCTCACCCTCCTCGAGCGCCTGCGCGAGCGCGGCCACGGCGTCGTGCTCACCAGCCACTCGCTGGCCGACGTGCAGGCCGTGGCGGACCGGATCGTGGTGCTCCGGCTCGGCCGGGTCAACGGGGAGTTCGACGCGGCGCGCACGAGCTACGAAGAGCTGCTGGCCGCCGTCACCGGGATCCAGCGATGAGCGCCGCGACGGAGTCCGGGTTCGTCGCGTCCACCTGGCAGCGCCTGCGCAGAGGTGACCTCGGCGTGCTGCCCGTCGCCGTCGTGCTGGTGCTGATCTGGCTGGTCTTCCAGGCGCTCAACCCGCACTTCCTGTCCAGCGACAACCTGGTCAACCTCACCCAGCAGTCGGCGGCCACCGGCGTCATCGCGCTCGGCGTCGTGCTCACGCTGCACGTCGGCCAGATCGACCTGTCGGTCGGGGCGGTCTCGGGGCTGGCCGCGGCCGTCGTCGCGGTCGGGTCGGTGCAGCTGGGCTGGCCGCTGTGGCTCGCCGTGCTCGCGGCCATCGCCGTCGGCGTGCTGGTCGGCTCGATCTACGCGGCCCTGCACACCCGGCTCGCGGTGCCCAGCTTCGTGTTCACGCTGGCGGGGCTGCTTGTGGTTACGGGCCTCCAGATGCGCGTGCTCGGACCCACCGGCTCGGTCAACCTCCCCTTCGAGTGGTGGCTGGTCCGGTTCTGCCAGACCGCGTTCCTCGCGCCGCTGACCGCGTGGGCGATCGTCGTCCTCGTCGTCGCCCTCTACGCCGCCGGCCGGGTCGCCGACCGCGTGCGCCGGCAGCGCGCCGAGCTGCCGGTGGCCCCGCTGTGGAACCTGGTCGCGCGCGTGGTCGCGCTCGCGGCCCTGCTCGCCGTCGTGGTCGCCTACCTGGGCACCAACCGCGGGGTCGGCGCAGTGTTCGCCCTGTTCGTCGGCCTGGTCGCGCTGACCGACCTGCTACTGCGCCGCACGCGCTGGGGCCGGTTCGTGCGGGCCGTCGGCGGCGACGCCGAGGCCGCGCGCAAGGCCGGCGTCCCGGTCCGTCGGGTGTTCGTGTCCGCGTTCGTGGCCTGCTCGACGCTCGCCGCGCTGGGCGGCGTGCTCGCGGTCGGCCGGCTGGCGGCCGCCAACCAGGGCAGCGGCGCCGGCGACACCAACCTCACGGCGATCGCGGCCGCGGTCATCGGCGGGACCAGCCTGTTCGGCGGGCGCGGGTCGGCGTGGTCGGCGCTGGTCGGCATCCTCGTGGTGCAGTCCATCTCCACCGGGCTCACCCTGCTGAACCTCGACCAGTCGGCGCGCCTGGTGGTGACCGGCCTGGTGCTGGCGGTCGCCGTCACCATCGACGCCCTGCAGCGCCGGGCTCGCGAGTCGTAGCCGGACGCCCGCGCGGGGCGGGTCAGCGGAAGACGATCGTCCGGTGCCCGTCCAGGAGGACCCGGTGCTCCGCGTGCCAGCGCACGGCCCGGGCCAGGGCGCGCCGCTCGACGTCCTGACCCAGCGCGACCAGGTCCTCGACGTGGCGGGAGTGGTCGACGCGCTCGACGTCCTGCTCGATGATCGGGCCCTCGTCGAGGTCGCCGGTGACGTAGTGCGCGGTGGCCCCGATGAGCTTGACCCCGCGGTCGTGGGCCTGCGCGTAGGGGCGCGCGCCCTTGAACGAGGGGAGGAACGAGTGGTGGATGTTGATGACCCGACCCTGCAGCGCCCGGCACAGGTCGTCGGACAGGATCTGCATGTAGCGGGCCAGCACGACCAGCTCGACGTCGAGCTCCTCGACCAGCTCCAGAAGCCGCGCCTCGGACTGCTGCTTGGTCGCGGCCGTCACGGGGACGTGGTGGAAGGGGATGCCGTAGAAGTCGGCCAGGGGCTCGAGCACCGTGTGGTTGGACACCACCGCGACCAGCTCGATCGGCAGGTTCTCGGAGCGCTGGCGGAACGCGAGGTCGTTCAGGCAGTGCGCAGCGGTCGAGCCCATGACGAGCGTGCGCACCGGGCGGCCGACCACGTCGAGCGACCAGTCCATGGCGAAGCGGGCACCCAGCGCGGTCAGCGCCGCCTCGAGCTCGGCCCGCGGGGTGGACGCCGTGACCTGGACGCGCATGAAGAACAGGCCCGACAGAGGGTCCCCGAACTGCTGCGACTCGGTGATGTTGCCCCCGTGCTCCGCCAGCAGCCCGGCGACCGCGTGCACGATCCCGGGGCGGTCGGGGCAGGAGAGGGTGAGGACCCAGTGAGTTGCATCAGACGAGACGGGGGACACGGTGTCCGAGAGTAGTGGTCGTGCGGATCGGCTGACACGATGGGCCGCATGACCCAGCCCGACCTCGACATCCGCTCGGTGACCCTCGACGACGCGGGCGAGCTGCTCACGCTGCGCCGCGCGGCGTTCGTCACCGAGGCTCAGCAGTACGGCGACCCCCACATCCCGCCGCTCACGCAGACCCTCGAGGAGCTCGAGGCCGACCTGCAGAAGGACGGCGTCATCACGCTCGGCGGCTGGTACGGGCACCGGCTGGTCGGGTCGATCCGGATGCTCATCGAGGGCAGCAAGGCCACGCTCGGCCGGTTCGCCGTGGCGCCCGACCTGCAGGGCCAGGGCTTCGGCACGCAGATGCTCATGGCGATCCTGCCGCACCTGCCCGAGGGCATCGAGGAGGTCTGGGTGTTCACCGGCCGCGACTCGGTGCAGAACCTCGCGCTGTACGCCAAGCACGGGTACGAGCACCAGCACGACCAGACCGCGGGGGACCTCACCTACGCGTACCTGCGCAAGATCCTGGGGGACGGCGGCGACGACGCCTGAGCCTTGGTAGCCTGTCCGCGTCGCGACTGGCGAAACGGGTGGGTCACCACCGGGGAGCGACGCAGCAGCAGACCAACGGGTCGGACGCCTGGGCCCCCGGTCACCACACACGAGTGTGCGGGTGCCGGACGCGCGCGCACACGCTGACTGCGAAGGAGTGCCATGAGCGCCGACCAGATCCCCCTGATGGACCAGAACATCTCCCAGCTGGACCCGGAGATCGCCGCCGTCCTCGACGGTGAGCTCGCCCGCCAGCAGGGCACGCTCGAGATGATCGCGAGCGAGAACTTCGTCTCCCGCGCGGTCCTGCAGGCGCAGGGCTCCGTGCTCACCAACAAGTACGCCGAGGGCTACCCGGGCCGCCGCTACTACGGCGGCTGCGAGCAGGTCGACATCGCGGAGAACATCGCGATCGCCCGCGCCAAGGCGCTGTTCGGCGCCGAGCACGCCAACGTCCAGCCGCACTCGGGCGCCACGGCCAACGCCGCGGTGCTGCACGCCCTGATCAACGCGGGCGACAAGATCCTCGGCCTCGAGCTGGCCCACGGCGGCCACCTCACGCACGGCATGAAGATCAACTTCTCCGGGAAGCTCTACGAGGTCGGCGCGTACGGCGTGGACCCGCAGACCTTCCTGGTCGACATGGACGTGGTCCGCGAGAAGGCGCTCGAGCAGCGCCCCGACGTGATCATCGGCGGCTGGTCCGCGTACCCGCGCCAGCTCGACTTCGCGGCGTTCCGGTCGATCGCCGACGAGGTGGGCGCCAAGCTCTGGGTCGACATGGCGCACTTCGCCGGCCTGGTGGCCGCGGGCCTGCACCCGAACCCCGTCCCGCACTCCGACGTGGTCTCCTCCACGGTGCACAAGACGATCGGCGGCCCGCGCTCCGGCTTCATCCTGAGCCGCGAGGAGTACGCCAAGAAGATCGACTCGGCTGTGTTCCCCGGTCAGCAGGGTGGCCCGCTCATGCACGTGATCGCCGCCAAGGCGGTCGCGTTCAAGGTCGCCGCCACCGAGGAGTTCAAGGACCGCCAGCAGCGCACGCTCGACGGCGCCCGCCTCATCGCCGAGCGCCTCTCCGCGCCCGACGTCTCCGCGGCCGGCGTCTCCGTCCTCACCGGCGGCACCGACGTGCACCTCGTGCTGGTCGACCTGCGGCACTCGGACCTCGACGGACAGCAGGCCGAGGACCTCCTGCACTCGGCGGGCATCACGGTGAACCGCAACGCGGTGCCCTTCGACCCGCGCCCCCCGCGCGTCACCTCGGGCCTGCGCATCGGCACGCCGGCGCTGGCCACCCGCGGGTTCGGCGACGCCGAGTTCACCGAGGTCGCGGACATCATCGCGACCGCGCTGATCAACGGTGCCGCCACCGACGTGGAGGCGCTCAAGGCCCGGGTGCTCAAGCTCACCGAGTCGTTCCCGCTGTACTCCGACCTGCAGCAGTACTGATGACGGCTCGGCTTCTCGACGGGACCGCCACGGCGGCCCGGATCAAGGCGGAGCTGACGGAGCGGGTGGCGGCCCTCGCTGCCCGCGGCGTGCGGCCCGGGCTGGGGACGCTGCTCGTCGGCGACGACCCCGGCTCGCGCTGGTACGTCGCCGGCAAGCACAAGGACTGCGCCGAGGTGGGCATCGCCTCGATTCGTGAGGACCTGCCGGCCACGGCCACGCAGGACGAGATCGAGGCGGCGGTCCGCCGGCTGAACGAGGACCCGGAGTGCACGGGGTTCATCGTGCAGCTGCCGCTGCCCAAGGGGATCGACGCCAACCGGGTGCTCGAGCTGGTCGACCCCGACAAGGACGCCGACGGGCTGCACCCGACCAACCTCGGACGCCTGGTGCTCCGGGTCAACGAGAAGGTGACGTCACCGCTGCCGTGCACCCCGCGGGGCATCATCGACCTGCTGCTGCGGCACGACGTCGACCTGCGCGGGGCGGACGTCGTCGTCGTCGGGCGCGGCGTGACCGTGGGTCGCTCGATCGGGCTGCTGCTCACGCGGCGGGAGATCAACGCGACGGTCACGCTCACCCACACGGGCACGCACGACCTGGCCGACCACACCCGCAACGCGGACGTGGTCATCGCGGCGGCGGGGGTGCCCGGTATCATCACGGCCGACATCGTCAAGCCGGGCGCGGTCGTCGTCGACGTCGGCGTCTCGCGCGCGACCGACCCCGAGACGGGCAAGAGCCGCGTGGTCGGCGACGTCGACCCGGGCGTGCTCGAGGTCGCCTCGTGGGTGTCGCCCAACCCGGGCGGCGTCGGGCCGATGACCCGCGCGATGCTGCTGACCAACGTGGTGGAGACGGCGGAGCGACTCCTGGGCTGACACCGCCGGTGGTCGGGGCCAGGCTGTCCTGTGGGACGGCCGGCCCCGGCCGTCGGAGGGAGCACCGCCATGGGCATCGTCCGCCCGCACCTGTGGTTCGACGACCAGGCCGGCCAGGCCGCTCGGTTCTACGCCGAGGTCGTCCCGAACACGACGATCCACTCGATCGCCACGGCCCCGCCCGGCACGCCCGGCGTCGCCGAGGGCACGGAGTTCATCGTCGAGCTGACGCTGGACGGCATGCGTGCCACGTTCCTCAACGGGGGACCCGCGTTCACGCTCGACGAGGCGTTCTCGTTCGTCCTCGACTGCCAGGACCAGGCCGAGGTCGACCACTACTGGGACGCCCTGCTGGCCGACGGCGGCACGCCGAGCCAGTGCGGGTGGCTGGTGGACCGGTTCGGCGTCTCGTGGCAGGTGGTGCCGGTCCAGCTGGACAAGGTGATGTCGGGACCGGACCCCGACGGCGTCGCCCGCGCGATGGCGGCCATGCTCACCATGGGCAAGCTGGACGTCGCGGCGCTCGAGGCGGCGTACGCGGGCGGGTGATCGCGCTGTCGGCGGCATCGGGTTGGATGGTCCGGTGCTGACCATCGCGAGCGTGAACGTCAACGGGATCCGGGCCGCCTACAAGCGCGGGATGGGGACCTGGCTGGCCACGAGGAACCCCGACGTGATCCTGCTGCAGGAGGTGCGGGCGACCGACGAGATCCTGGCCGACCACCTGCCGCCCGGCGAGTGGCACCTGGCGCACGAGGCCAGCGAGACCAAGGGGCGCGCGGGCGTGGCGATCGCCAGCCGGCTGCCGATGACGGCCGTCCGGATCGGGCTGAGGACGGGCGTCACCGGCGACTCGGGCCGGTGGGTCGAGGCCGACCTCGCGCTTCCCGCACACGAGGGCGCGCCCGCCCGGAGCATCACGGTGGTCTCGACGTACCTGCACTCGGGCACGCTGGGCACGCCGTCGATGGACGAGAAGTACGCGTTCCTCGACCACGTGACCGGGCGCCTCGCGGACATCGCGGAGCAGGGCGGCTACGCGGTCGTCGCCGGGGACGTGAACATCGCGCACCGCGAGGCCGACATCCGGAACTGGAAGGGCAACCTGAAGTCGGCAGGCTTCCTGCCGCGCGAGCGCGCCTACCTCGACCGCTGGTTCGACGACCTGGGCTGGCACGACCTGGGCCGCGAGCTGGGCGGCGAGGGTCCCGGCCCGTTCACGTGGTGGTCGTGGCGCGGGCAGGCGTTCGACAACGACGCGGGCTGGCGCATCGACTACCAGCTGGCCACGCCGGACCTGGCGGACGCGGCGGTCAGCGCGACGGTCGACCGCGCGGCCACCTACGCCGAGCGGTTCTCCGACCACGCTCCCGTGGTGGTCGAGTACGACCTCTGAGTGCGCGATCCGTCCCGGTCGGTACGGTGGGCGGGAGGGACGCACGCGAGGGGTGGTGTGCATGGGGGTTCGGGCGGCGCTCGCGACCGCCCTGCTCGCTGTCCTGGGCCTGGTCCTGGCCCCGGCGCCCGCCGCGCTCGCGGACTTCGCCTCGCAGTGCGCGGCGCCGGACCGGACGGTCGCCGCGGGGGACCCCTCGATCTCGGTGGCCGCGGGGGAGACCGTCCTGGTCGCGTCCTCCTACACGGGCGGCATCGACGCGCTGCCCGCCGGGTCGACCCTCTGCGTCGGGCCGGCGGGCGCCCTGACCGCGTCGTACATGAACAACGCGGCCGGTGCGGTCGTCGTGGCGGCGTCGGGGACGCTGACGATGCCGTCGGTGGCCGTCGCCGCCGGCTTCTCGCTCGAGCTCGAGGGCACCGCGACGTTCGCCGGGCTGAACGTCAACGGTGCGGCCGACCTGCACGTGGCGGCGGGCGGTCAGCTCACGATCACCGGCAGCTTCAGCCCCGCGGCCGGCACGTTCGTCAACGAGGGGACGTTCCGCGTGGAGGGGAGCATGAACCTCAACACCGCGGTGACGCTCGAGAACTCCGGCACTGTGGCGGTGCAGGGCAGCACCACCGTGAACGGCCCGCTGGTCAACTCCGGACTGGCCGACCTCGGGGGCGGCCTCACGATCAACGGCTCGGGCAGCCTGCAGAACTCGTGCGCGGTGAACTCGCTCGGTCCCCTGATCAACAACGGCGCCGGCTCGGGCAACCAGGGGCTCGTGCTGGTCAGCGGCGGGTTCACCAACAACGGGGGGTGGCAGCAGGGGCCCGACGGCGTCACCAGCGCCGTCGCGTTCACCGACGACGGCTCCGTCACGGGGTTCGGCGGCTACCGGTTCTCCGGCCCGTCGAGCGTCCAGGGCAGCTTCGTCGGGGACTCGGCGGCCGATCCCGTCCGCGTGCAGTCGGTCGCGCCGCCGGGGCAGGTGTTCGACACCGAGACGGGCGTGATCGCCAACGTGGTGCGCGCGCCCGTCGACCTGCTCGCCGCGCTGCCTGCGTGCGTCGGCCCGCCCGGGCAGGCCAGCGCGGACGTCGAGGTGGTGAAGTCGGCACCGGCCACCGTGCTGACGGGGGACGTGCTCACGTACTCCGTGGTGGTGCGCAACAACGGCACGTCCGACGCGGCCGACGTGGTGGTCAGCGACGCCCTGCCGGCGGGATTCGTGCTGGACCCGGGGTCCACCACCGGCACGCTCGCGGGCGGCGTGCTCACCTGGCAGGTCGGCGCGCTCGCGGTCGGACAGGCGGTGGCCCTGCCGTTCTCGGGGACCGTCACGGCGCCCGCGGGTTCGACGCTGCTCAACGCGGCGAGCTCCACGTCGAGCACGCCGGACCCGACGCCCTCGAACAACGACGGGTCCGCCGAGACGAGCCGGACGTCCACCCAGGTGCTGGCGGTGCCGCCGCCGCCGAACCTGCCCCCGGTGGCCGACGACGCCGTGCGGGACACCACGACCGGGGCGCTCGTGGTCGGTGCCGTGACGGCGACCGACCCCGACGCGGGGCAGGAGCTCGCGTTCTCGGTGGCCACCCCGCCGGCGCACGGGCGCCTCGTGCTCACGACAGGCGGCGCGTTCGTCTACCTCTCCGCGCGCGACTTCGCGGGGGTCGACACGTTCGAGTTCACGGTGTGCGACAACGCGTCGCCCACCCCGGCCTGCGACACGGGCACCGTGACGGTCAACGTGCTCCCGCGGGCGGTCGACGACGTCGCGCAGACCTTCGCGGGCACGCCGGTCGCGGTGCAGGTCCTGTCCAACGACACGGCCGGCGCTCCCCTCGACGCGGTCGCGGTGACGCCCCCGGCGAACGGCTCGGTGACGCTCGACCCCGCCACGGGTCGGGCCACCTACACCCCGGGCACGGGGTTCACCGGCTCCGACTCGTTCGAGTACCGGATCTGCTCGCCCACCGAGCCGGGCTTCTGCGACACCGCGCAGGTGCTGGTCACGGTCGTCTCGCTCAACCTGCCCCCGACCGTCGCCCCGCTGCTGCTGACGACCACCACCGGATCGCCCGTCACGGGTCCGGCGGCCCTCGCGGACCCGAACCCGGGCGACACGCTCACCGCCACGTCCGGCTTCCCGCCTCGCTCGGGGACGGCCTCTGTCGCGCCGACCGGGACCGTCACGTACACCCCGCGACCGGGCTTCGCGGGACGCGACCTGTTCGGGGACATCGTCTGCGACGACGGCACGCCGCAGCTCTGCGCGACGGGCACCGTCACGGTCGAGGTCTTCCCGGTGGCCACCCCCGACGCGGGCACCACGGCCGCGGCGACGCCGGTCGACGTCGCTCTCGTCGCCAACGACCTCGGCGCGGTCGGTGCTGCCACCGTGACGGGCGCCCCGGCCCACGGGACCGTGACGGTCTCCGGCGGGACGGCCCGGTACGTCCCCGCCGCGGGCTTCGCCGGGACCGACACGTTCGAGTACACGATCTGTGCCGCGACCGCGCCGGACCTGTGCGCGACGACGACCGTGACGATCACGGTGACGGCGGCCCCCGTTCCGCCGGCGCCCGACCCGCCGGCCCCGGACACCGGCGGCGCGCTCGCCGTCACGGGCGCCGAGGTGCTGCCGGTGCTCCTGCTCGGTCTGGTCCTCCTGGCGGCCGGCGTCGCGCTGGTCGTCGTGATCCGCCGCCGGCGGTAGTCCTCCCCACGGAGCACGGCCGACGCTCCGCCGGGAGCACGCGGCGACCGGTCGCCGCTGGCTACGGTGAGCGGATGACGAGCCCGACGTGGACCGGCCCGCCCTGGGGCCGCCGCGGCCGGTCGGGCTGGGTCGCCGTCCCGGCGGCGTTCCTCGGGCTGCTCACCGTCCTCGGCTGCGCCGGGGCCAACGCCTGGCACCCGGGGTCGAGGGCGTTCGACGGGGTCGCGGTGCTGATCCTGCTGGTGGCCCCTGCGGCGCTCGTCCTGGTGGTCCGCCGCGGCGCCGCCGCGCTGGTGGGCGCGGTGCTCGCGGTCGTCGGCCCGGTGACCTACCTGGCGCTCGGCTACGCCCCCGGTCCCGCGCTCGTGCCGCTGGGGTTCGTGGTGGTGGCGCTCGGCGCCACCCGCCGACGCGTGCTCTCGCTGGCCGCCGGGACCGCGGGGGTGGTCGCGGTCGCCGTGCTCGCGCTGCTGCCCGGCGGCCCGAACCCGGTCTACACCACCCTGACGATCACCGGCCTCGCGGTCGCGATGCTGCTGGGGGAGGGCGCCCGGGGGCGTCGCGAGCGCATGCAGGCGCTGCGGGCCGCGCGGGCGTCCCGCGAGGAGTCGGCCGTCGCCGCGGAGCGGCTGCGCATCGCCCGCGAGCTGCACGACGTGCTCGCGCACTCGCTGTCCGGGATCACGGTGCAGGCCGGCGTCGGGCTGCACCTCATGGACCGCGAGCCCGAGGCGGCGCGGCAGGCCCTGGTCGAGATCCGCGACGCCAGCCGGGACGCACTCGACGAGGTGCGTGACGTGCTGGGCATCCTGCGGGCGGAGGGCGAGGCGCCGCGGGAGCCGGCGCGGAGCCTTCGCGCGCTGGTCGAGCGCGCCCGGTCCGACGGGCTGACCGTCCACGAGGAGGGCCTCGGGTCCGACCTCCCCGATCCCGTCGCCGGCGTCGTGCACCGCACGCTGCAGGAGGCGCTGAGCAACGTCCGGCGGCACGCGCCGGGGGCATCCGTGCAGGTCAGCCTGGTGTCGGGGGACGCCGTCGTGCTGGACGTGCGGGACGACGGCCCGCCGGTCGCGCCCCTGGTCGAGGGCTACGGGCTGCGGGGCATGCGCGAGCGGGCCGAGGCCGTCGGCGGGACCGTCACGGCGACGTCGGGTGCGGACGGCTTCCACGTCCGGCTGGAGGTCCCGCGGTGATCTCGGTGCTGCTGGCCGACGACCAGGGCCTGGTCCGCGGTGGCTTCCGCGCGCTCATCGACGCCGAGCCCGACATGACGGTGGTCGGCGAGGCGGCGTCCGGCGACGACGCGGTCCGCCTCGCGCTCGAGCTGCTCCCGGACGTGGTGCTCATGGACATCCGGATGCCGGGGGTCGACGGACTGACCGCGACGCGCCGGATCGTCGCCGAGCCCCGCGCCGCGGGTGTCCGGGTGGTCGTCGTGACCACCTTCGAGCTGGACGAGTACGTGACGGAGGCGATCCGCGGGGGAGCGTCGGGCTTCCTGGTGAAGGACACCGAGCCCGCCGACCTGCTGCGGGCCGTCCGGGTGGTCGCCGCCGGGGACGCGCTGCTCTCCCCGACGGTCACCCGGCGGCTGCTCGCCACGGTCGCCCGCGCGACCCGGGTGGTGCCGGAGGCGTCGGTCCTCGCGGACCTCACGCCGCGCGAGCGCGAGGTGGTGGTGCTCGTCGCGGAGGGCCTGTCCAACGACGAGATCGGCGAGCGGCTCTTCCTCAGCCCGCTGACCGTCAAGACCCACGTGCTCCGCGCCGCGACCAAGGTGGGCGCCCGCGACCGGGCGCAGCTGGTGGTGGTGGCCTACGAGTCCGGGCTGGTGCGCCCGGGCTGGTCGGGCTGACTCCGATCGGAGCGGGTCGGACGGTCCGGCTGGACGACGACGCGCCCGGGGTGGCCGGGCGACCGTGGTGGTGCGGTCGACGGTCGGCCGCCGCGCACCTCGGAGGTCGTCATGCTCAGCACTCTCCTGTCCCACCCGGTCGGCTGGGGCTGGGGCTGGGGACCAGGACCCTGGTTCCTGCTCTTCCCGCTCTTCTGGTTCGGCCTGATCGCGCTGTTCTTCGTGCTCGGTGGCAGGCGTCGCCGGCAGTACTGGGAGGGCGACGGCGGCCGGCGCGGCACGAGCGGAGCGCGTGCGGTGCTGGCCGAGCGGTACGCCCGCGGCGAGATCGACGAGACCGAGTACCGCGCGCGGCTCGAGGTGCTGCTCGCCTCCGACGCCCCGCGAGGCTGAGGTCAGGCGTCCGTCGCGGCCGGGGCGTCGGCCGCGACGGGTGCGCCCGGCAGGTCGCGCATGCCCAGCAGCGGCGAGATCACCACGGGCAGCGACGCGAGGGCCATGACGACCACCGCCACCCACAGCGTGGGCACCACGCCCAGGCGGGTGCCCAGCCAGCCGCCGATGAGCCCGCCGATCGGCATCGTGCCCCACACGATGGTGCGCACCGACGCGTTCATCCGGCCCAGCAGCGCGGGCGGGCACACCCGCTGGCGGAAGCTCACCTGGGCCACGTTGTAGACGATGACGCCGAAGCCGAACACCGCGCCACCCGCGATGAGCAGGACGGCGGGCGGCACCACGGACGTGGCGGCGAGCGGGGTGAGCGCGTAGGCGGGGGCCATGACCAGCGCGGTGATCGGGATGATCCGGCCCTCGCCCACCCGGCGGGCGATGCCGGCCGCGGCGACCGCCCCCAGCAGCCCGCCGATCGCGGCGGCGGACACGATGGTGCCCCACGCGGCCGTGCCGAGCCCGAGGGTGCGCAGCACGAAGATCACGGTGACGGCACCGCCGATCGCACTGCCGAAGTTGCTGAGCCCCGTGCACGCGACGATCCGGCGCAGGTAGGGCTCGTGCACGACGAACCGCAGGCCCTCGGCGATCTCCACCCGCAGGGGTCGGTGCGTGTCGGGGTGCGGCGGCGTCTCGCGGTGCCGGATGCGCCCGACGGCGAACGCCGAGACCAGGTACGTCACCACGTTGACGGCGATGAGCACCGGCGCCGTGATGATGCGCAGCAGGAGCCCGCCGAGCGCGGGCGCCACGACCGCCGCGACGGACTGCGTCGCCTGGAGCTTGGAGTTGCCCTCGACCAGGTGCTCGAGCCCGACCAGGCCCGGGATGTAGCTCTGGTGGGAGACGTCGAAGAACACCGTGGCCACGCTGATCACCAGGCCCGCGCCGATGAGCAGCGTCATCGAGGCGTGCCCGGTCGCCGCGGCCGCGACGACGACGGCGAGGGTCGCGGCCCGCACCAGGTCCGCGACGATGAGCACCCGGCGCTTGCGCATCCGGTCCACCCACGCGCCGGCCGGCAGGCCGATGACCAGGAACGCCGCGGTCTCGGCCGCGTTGAGCATGCCCATCTGCCACTCGGTGGCGGCGAGCTGGTCGACGGCGAGCACGGGCAGGGCGATCCCCGTCAGCTGGGCGCCGAGCTGGCCGAGGGCGTCGCCGGTCCACAGCCGGCGGAAGTCCGGGTGGTGGATCAGGGATCGGGCGGGCGTCTCGGTGGTCACAGCGCCCAGCATCGACAACTGATTGGGAAATGTCAATCAGTGTGCGAGGATCGTGCCATGACCGAGAGCGCGAGCGTGGGGACCGCCGACGTCGACGCCGATGCGAGGGCGCTGGCGAGCACCGTCCGGATCCGGATCCTCCGGCTGTGCCTGGACGAGCCGCTCACCAACCGCGAGATCGCGCAGCGGCTGGACCGCAACCCCGCGACCGTCCTGCACCACGTCCGCACGCTGGTCGACCGCGGCTTCCTCGTGGCGGAGCCCACCCGGCGGGGCACCCGCGGCTCGCGCGAGGTGCCGTACCGGGCGACCCGGAAGTCCTGGCGGACCCCCGGCGGCCCGGGCATGAGCCGGGTCCTCATCGACACGTTCCTCGAGGAGGTGGCGCTGGTCGACCCGCAGGACGTGCAGACCACCCGGCTCGGGGTGCGGCTCGACGCGGCCGGCTTCGAGGAGCTGACCGCGCGGGTGGCGGAGCTCTTCGAGGAGTTCGCGGCGCGCGCCCCGACGCCGGACGGGACGCCGTACTCGCTGTTCTGGGCGGTGCACGAGGACGTCAGCCGGCGCACCGGCACCTGACGACCGCGTCAGTAGCGGATCGCGTCGATCACCTTGACCCGCACGGCGAACGTCGCGGGGATGAGCCCGGCCAGCGCGCCCACCGCCACCGCGGCGGCCATCCCGACCAGCGCGGCGCTCACGGGGAACGGCGGCATGTCCTGGATGCCCCCGCCGCCGAACACGCGGTCGACCGGGATGTTCTTGATGATGGCCACGGCGAGCACGACGCCGACCAGGCCCGCGACGACCGTGGCCACCACCGACTCCAGGAGCACGCCGAAGAACACCCGCCCCGAGGTGGCGCCGAACGACCGCCGGATGCCGATCTCCCGGATGCGGTAGCGCACGGTCACCAGCGCGATGTTGACCAGGCCGAGCCCGCCCAGCAGCAGGGCGAAGGCCCCGACGCCGATGCCCACCCACCGGGTGGCCCGGTCGAGCCCGCCGCCGGCATAGGTGTTGTCCTGCACGTCCACCTGCCACCCGGGCGCGACGGCCTGCATGTCCCGCGTGATCTGCTCGCCGAGCGCCGCCGCCTGGTCCGTGGGCACCCACAGGAACATCGTGGGCACCTGCGTCGGCATCATCGGGTTCGGCACGACCGGGCCCGAGCCGCCGGACTGCGTGCCCGACCCGTCGGGACCGATCCAGCGGTGGAGCTGGTCGTAGAGCACGAAGGCGAGGGGCTCGGCGTCGGGCCAGTCGTTCCGCAGCACGCCGACGACCGACGCGGTCACGGGCGCCCGGTCGCCCAGCTGCACCGTGGGGTGCGAGGACAGGTCGCTCAGCCCCTGCGCGTCGAGGAACGCCTGGTTGACGACGAGGGTCGGGGCCATCGCCTCCTCGTCGGCGTCGGTGAACCACCGGCCCTGCACGGGGACGATCCGGTTGATGGTGCCGAGCGCGGCGTCGACGGCCTGCAGCTGGGTGCCCCGGGTCCCGTCGGGGAACCGGACCATCGCCTGCGTGTACTCGTTGCGGCTGGCGTACGTGATGTCGTAGCGCTCCAGCACGCGCTCGAACTCGGCGTCCCAGCCGGTCGGGGCCGCCGCCGTGCCGTCCTGCGGCCAGGCGTTGACGTTGAGCGTGACGAAGCGGCCGGACTGGCGCTCGCTCTGTTCCTTGAAGGACTGGTTGAGCATGGAGACCAGCGCCGTGACGCCGGTGATGGCGGTGACCGCGCAGGCGACGCCGATGAGGGCGAGCAGCACACGCAGCTTGTGGATGCGCAGCTCGCTCCAGGCCTCGACGACGGCGCCGACGACGCCGGTCACGCGGGCACCTCCGACTCGGGCAGGCGTCGCTCGGTGCGGGCCGAGCGGTCGGCCACGAGCGTGGGCACGTCGCCCACCCAGTCGGACGTCGTGTCGAGCCGGATGGGCACCAGGACCCCCTCGGTGAGCCGGTACTGCCGCTCCGCGCGCGCGGCGACGGCCAGGTCGTGCGTGATGGTCACCAGCGCGGCGCCGGTCTGCGACGCGATCTCGTCCAGCAAGTCCATGACCTCCCCGCCGGTCTCGACGTCCAGGGCACCCGTCGGCTCGTCGGCCAGGATCACGCGCGGCCCGCGCACCAGCGCCCGGGCGATGGCGACGCGCTGCTGCTCGCCGCCCGAGAGCTTGTCGGGCATGGTGTCCACCCGGTCGCCCAGGCCCACGCGCTCGAGCATCTGCGCGGCCAGCCGCGTGCGGGACCAGAACTGCCGGCCGCGCGCGTAGAGCAGGGGAGCGGCCACGTTCTCGAGCGCGGTGCGCCCGGGCAGCAGGTTGAACTGCTGGAACACGAACCCGAAGTCGCGTCCGCGCCGCTTGGTGCGGGCCCCGTTGGACAGCTTGCCGATGGGCACGCCCTCCAGCAGGTACTGCCCGGTGGTCGGGGCGTCGAGCAGCCCGAGGATGTTGAGCAGCGTCGACTTGCCGGTGCCGGACCGCCCGACGATGGCGACGTGCTCGCCCGCGTCCACGGAGAGGGTCACGCCCTGCAGGATGTGCAGCAGCCGGTCGTCGGGCAGCCGGACCGCGCGCGTGACGTCGGTGAGCTCGAGGAGGCTCATCCGCCGCACACCGCCGGGTCGTACTTGACCGTGCAGTCCACGGGCGCGCCGGCTCCGCCCGGTACCGGGATGAACTGCAGGATCGTGTCGCCGGCCACCAGGCCCTCGGTGATCTGCACGTTCTCGCCGTCGGTCAGGCCCAGCCCGACCGGCCGCTTCTCGTTGCTGCCGTCCGCGGCGACCACCCAGACGTTGCCCTTCTGCACCGTGCCCTGCACGGCGGTGATCGGGACCACGACCACGTCGGCGGCCGAGCCGTTGGTGATCTCGACGGTCGCGCCGAGCCCGGGGAACGCCGTGACGCCCGCGGGGATCGCGCAGGTCACCGTGCCGGAGGACGTCGGCGTGGTGCCGTCGCCGGAGGGGTCGGTGCCGGTGGTCGCGCCGACCTTCAGGCCCGTGCAGTCGAACGGTGCCGGCCCGCCGTTGAGCGTCACGGTCGCCTGCGACGGTGCGCCGACGAGCCGGTACTGCTGGTCCGGCGTGAGGGTGCCGGTGACCGAGAGCGTGCCTGGGGCGACCTTGCCGACCTCGTCGCCGACCGAGACGACCTGGTCCTTGAGCGTGGGCAGCGAGAGCGTGCCCGCGACCGGCGCCTTGACCGTCTCGACCGTGATCTTGGGCTTGCGCTCGGTGGTCGTCTGCTCGCCCGTGGTCGGGTCCGTCCGCACGAGGGGGTCCTGCGGGGTCTCCTGCCGGATCTCGAGGATCGGTGCGCCCGCCACGACCGCCGCGCCGTCCGTGGCCAGCAGCCTGGACACCGTGCCGGCCAGCGTCGCGCGCACGACGACCGCGGGGTCCGCCGCGACGGAGGCCTGCACCGTCACGGCGTTGGTCACGGTGCCGGTGGCCACCTCGACCGTCGGCTGCACGATCGCGCCGGTCGGCTGCAGCGAGGTGTCGGTCGTGGAGACGTCGGCGCCGGCGAACGCGATCTTCACCAGGGCGGCCGCGATGATCGCCCAGAGGATCAGGCGGATGGTCGGGAAGATGATCCTGCGGGTGACCCCCACGGTCGGGCTCCTCGGTGTCGACATCAGGACGGCGTCCGGAACGTATCGACCCCGCGCAGGCCCGCGGATCCACCGCGAGGATGATCCGGCCGGCGGGTTCGACCCGTTACCGTGCGGCAGACACTACTGCGCGATGTGTATTAGTGGTCAAGGACCAACACGCAGGTCACAGGCGCGCGCTGGCGAGAACGAGGGTCCGGCACGAGAGCGTGGGTCCGGACCCTCGATCTCGTGCGGGCCCCTCGATCTCGCTCGTCGCCCCGACCCCCGCGACCGTGCGGGTCAGCCGGGGCAGCCGGGTCAGCCCGCCGCGGCCGCCGCCGTCGCCACCAGGAACGCGGGCGCCCGCAGCCCGGCGTCGGCGAACGCGTCGGCCACCGCCTGCGCCACGCGGTCGACCTCGTCCGCGGACACCAGCGCGATCGCCGACCCGCCGAACCCGCCGCCCGTCATCCGCGCGCCGACGGCGCCGGCCACGCGCGCGGTGTCGACGACCAGGTCGAGCTCGCGGCAGGACACCTCGTAGTCGTCGCGGAGCGAGGCGTGCGACTGGTTCATGAGCGTGCCGACCAGCCCGACCTCGCCGGCGTCGAGCAGCGCCACGAACCAGGTCACGCGGTCGATCTCGTTGACCACGTGCCGGACCCGGCGCACCTGGACCTCGTCGTCGAGCTTGTCGAGCGCCCACTCGAGCCCGCGGGGGTCGTCGGAGATCTCCCGCAGGGTGCCGACGCCCAGCCGCGCGGCCGCCGCCTCGCACGACGCCCGGCGCGCCGCGTACTGGCCGTCGACCAGCGCGTGCTCGGCGCGGGTGTCCACCACCAGCAGGGCCAGGTCGTGCGCGGCGAGGTCGAACGGCACGTGCCGGACGGACCCGTCGAGGCAGTCGAGCAGGAGCGCGTGCCCCTGCTGGGCGCGCAGCGCGGCGGCCTGGTCCATGCCGCCCGTCGGGGCGCCCGCGATCTCGTTCTCGGCGCGCACGCACAAGGCGGCGAGCGTCGCGCGACCCTCGTCGGACCCCGCGAGGCCCAGCGCGAAGACCGCGTCGAGCGCGACCGCGACCGACGCCTCCAGAGCCGCCGACGACGACAGCCCCGCGCCGTACGGCACGCAGGAGTCGATCGCGACGTCGAAGCCGCCGACCGCGTACCCCGCCTGCCGCAGCGCCCACGCGACGCCGACGACGTACCCGGCCCAGCCGTCCACCGCGCCCGGCGCGACGTCGGCCAGCGCGATCGTCCGCATGCCGTCGGGCTCCTGCGCGCTCACCAGTCGCACGGCGTCGTCGTCGCGACGTCGCAGCGCCGCGTACGTGCGATGGGGCAGCGCGATGGGCAGGCAGAGGCCGCCGTTGTAGTCGGTGTGCTCGCCGATGAGGTTGACGCGGCCGGGTGCCGACCACGTGCCGTCCGGGTCCTGGTCGAACCGTGCCGCGAACAGGGTCGCGACGCGGGCGGTGCCGACCTCGGGGGTCCAGGCCTCGAGCCACTCGGGGGTCATGCCAGCTCCTGCAGTCGGGTCGCGATGCGCTCGGGGGTGGTGTCGCTGATCCAGGCGCCCATGCCGGACTCGACGCCGGCCAGGTACTTCAGCTTGCCGGGCGCGCGCAGCACCGAGAACAGCTGCAGGTGCAGGCGGGAGTCGTCGCGACCCTCGCGCACCGGCGCCTGGTGCCAGCCCGAGATGTACGGCAGCGGGATCGGCTCGCCGTCGGGGCCGACGAAGAACCGGTCGAGCCGCTGCAGCAGCGACAGGTACACGGTCGACAGGTCCTCGCGCTCGGCGTCGGTGAGCGCCGGGAGGTCCGGGACGTCGCGCCTCGGGGCCAGGTGCACCTCGACGGGCCAACGCGCGGCGAACGGCACGTAGGCCACCCAGTGCTCCGACTCCAGCACGATCCGCTCGCCGTGCGCCAGCTCGGCGTCGAGCACGTCGCGCCCGAGCAGCCGGCCGGTCCGCTCCCGGTGGGCGCGGGCCTGCGCCAGCATGGCGGTCGTCTTCGGGGTGAGGTACGGGAACGCGTAGATCTGGCCGTGCGGGTGGTGCAGCGTGACGCCGATCTCCTTGCCGCGGTTCTCGAACACGAACACCTGCTCGATGCCCGGCAGGGCGTTCAGGGCCTCGGTCCGCTGCGCCCAGGCCTCGACGATCGTGCGCATGCGGCGCGGGGTGACCGTGCTCAGCGACGCCGTCGAGTCGGACGAGAAGCAGATGACCTCGCAGCGACCCGCCGCGGGGCGGACCGTCCACAGCGGCTCGCCGTCGCGCTGGACGGGCGCGTCGGGGATGCCCGGGACCGCCAGCAGCGACGGGAAGCGGTTCTCGAACACCACGACGTCGTAGTCCTGCGCCGGGATCTCGCCGTCCTGGTAGACGGCGCCGGGCTTGGCGGGAGCGAGCGGGTTGGCGTCGGCCGGCGGCAGGAACGTGCGGTTCATGCGGTGCGCGGCCATCGGGATCCACTCGCCCGTGAGCGGGTCGCGCCGCAGCTCCGGGCCGGTGACCGGCTGCGGGACGCCGTCCGCGTCGGGCACGGGGGCGAACCGGTCGGCCAGCGGCCGGGCGTCGTGCAGCTCGCGGGTCGCGGCGCCCGACACGTACGGCTCGGAGTCGTCGAAGTAGAGCAGCTCGCGGCCGTCGGCGAGCGTGGTGGTGGTCAGGCGCACGGTCACGGGGTGGCTCCAGTGGTGTCGACCGTGACCAGGGTGGTCGCGGTCAGGTGTCGTCGGGCGTCGGAGGGCAGGGCGTCGTCGGTCAGCAGCGTGTCGACGTCCTCGAGCGGGGCGATCCGGGCCAGGCCGACGACCCCCCACTTGGTGTGGTCGGCGAGCACCGTGGTCGCCGCCGCGCACGCCATGAGGGCGCGGTCGGTGGCGGCCTCGGCGAGGTTCGGGGTGGTCAGGCCCTGCGCGTCGAGCCCGTGCACGCCGAGGTAGGTGCGGTCGACGCGCAGGCTGGCCAGGGTGGCGTCGGCGACCGGGCCGACGAGCGCGTCCGACGGCGTCCGCGCGCCGCCCGTGAGGATGACCTCGACGCCGGGCGCGCCGTGCAGGACGTCGGCGATCCGCAGGCCGTTGGTCACCACGGTGAGGGTGCCGATGCCGGCGCCGGCCAGCAGCTCCGCCAGCAGGTACGTCGTCGTGCCGGCCGAGAGCGCGATCGCCTGCCCGGGCTCGATCGTGGCCAGGGCCGCGCGGGCGATCGCCGCCTTCTCGGGCCCGGCCCAGGAGCGCTTGGCCTCGAACCCGGGCTCGTCGGTGGGCCGACCGAACGCGTCGGGGGCGACCGCGCCGCCGTGCACCCGCCGGACCAGGCCCGCCCGGGCCAGCTCGGCGATGTCGCGCCGGACCGTCATGTCCGAGACGTCGAGGCTCTCGACGAGGTCCGCCACCCGGGCGGCGCCGTCGGCGCGCACGGCGGCCAGGATGCGTTCCTGGCGCTGGGAGGCGAGCACCCGAACACCCTCGCACGAAATCAAACAAACTTCAACACGAGGCGACGGCTGAGACGTCCGCGCATCCGGTCGCCAGGGCGACGTGATGTGCGGACGCAAGGCCCCGGGCCCGCCAGCGTCCGCAGATTCGGTCGCCGGGGCGGCCTGATGTGCGGACGCAAGCTCCCAGACCGACGTTGCGCCGAGGCGGTGGGGGTCAGCGGCCTGCCGGGGTCAGGCCCAAAGAGCGGCCCGCGAGGCCGCGGCGGCGGGCCATGAGCGAGCGGGCGACCTCGCGGAGGGAGTGCGCGGCGGGGGAGTCGGGGTCGCTCAGCACCACGGGCGTGCCGGCGTCGCCGGCCTCGCGCAGGCGGACGTCGAGCGGCACCTGGCCGAGCAGCGGCACGTCGGAGCCGGTGAGCCGCGTCAGGTTCTCGGCCACGCGCTCGCCGCCGCCGGACCCGAACACCTCGAGCCGGGACCCGTCGGGCTGCTCGAGCCACGACATGTTCTCCACGACGCCCACCACGTGCTGGCGCGTCTGCACGGCCACGGAGCCGGCGCGCTCGGCCACCTCGGCGGCGGCCACCTGCGGGGTGGTCACCACGACGATCTCGGAGCTGGGCAGCAGCTGCGCCACGGAGATCGCGATGTCGCCGGTGCCGGGCGGCAGGTCCAGCAGCAGCACGTCGAGGTCGCCCCAGAACACGTCCGCGAGGAACTGCTGGAGCGCGCGGTGGAGCATCGGGCCGCGCCACACGACCGGCTGCCCGGGCGGCACGAACATGCCGATCGAGACCACGAGCACGCCGAAGGCCTCGGGCGGTAGCAGCATGTCGTCCACGCGGGTGGGCTGTCGGGTGACGCCGAGCATGCGGGGGATCGAGAAGCCGTAGATGTCGGCGTCGACCACACCGACCTTCAGCCCGTCGGCCGCCATGGCGACCGCGAGGTTGGCGGTGACCGACGACTTGCCCACGCCGCCCTTGCCCGACGCGATCGCGAAGACCTTGGTCAGCGACTGCGGCTGCGCGAACGGGATGACCGGCTCGGCGGACGTGCCCCGCAGGAGGGTGCGCAGGGCGGCGCGCTGTTCGGCCGACATGACGCCGAACACCACGGACGCGTCGGTGATCCCGGCGACGCCGGCCGCGGCGGCGCTGACGTCGCGCGTGAGTGTGTCCTTGAGCGGGCAGCCGGGGGTCGTCAGGTCGATGCCGACCGTGGCATGGGTGCCGACGACCTCGATCGACCGGACCATGCCGAGCTCGGTGATCGGGCGCTTGATCTCCGGGTCGAGCACGTGCGAGAGGGCCTCGCGGACGGCGTCGTTCAGGGGGTCGGTGGCCTCGGGCATGGAGCCATCGTAGGTGGCTCCGGAGGTCAGCCCCGCGCGGCCCGGTCCGAGGGCTCGCGCGGCTGGCGGGGCTTGTCGGCCCGCTCGCCCTTCTTCTTCTCGGGGCGGTCGCGCGGCTTGTCGGGCTCGCCGTCGCCGTCCCGCTCGGCGACCAGGTCCTCGAGCATGTTGCGCAGCTCGGAGCGGACGAAGTCGCGGGTGGCCACCTCGGACAGCGCGATGCGCAGCGCCGCCATCTCGCGCGCCAGGAACTCGGTGTCCGCCAGGTTCCGCTCGGAGCGCTGCCGGTCCTGCTCGGCCTGCACCCGGTCGCGGTCGGTCTGCCGGTTCTGCGCGAGCAGGATCAGCGGGGCGGCGTACGAGGCCTGCAGCGAGAGCACGAGGGTCAGCGCCGTGAACCCGTTGGCGGCCTGGTCGAACCGCACCCCGTCGGGCGCGTAGACGTTCCAGGCGATCCAGACGAGGCAGAAGAGCGTCAGGTAGATGATGAACCGCGGGGTGCCCAGGAACCGCGCGATGCTCTCCGAGATCTTGCCCGAGGCGTCCTCGTCGAGCTGGGGCCGACGGAACCGGCGCCGGGACTCCAGCGGGGTGTCGAGGCGGTCAGCCACGGCTCACCCCCGGGCGCGGGCTGCCGAGCGTGCCGGCGTCGGAGAAGTTGCCCTCGTCGTCGGTCTCGCGCCAGTCCTCGGGCAGCAGGTGGTCGAGGACGTCGTCCACCGAGACCACGCCGAGCAGCCGGCGCTCGCCGTCGACGACGGGCACCGCGAGCAGGTTGTAGGTGGCGAGGTTCCGGGTCACGGCCATCAGCGGCGCGTCGACGGGGATCGCGTCGATGTCCGTGTCGACGATCGAGCCGATGGCCTCGTGCGGGGGCTCGCGGAGCAGGCGCTGCAGGTGCACGACGCCGATGAACCGGCCGGTCGGCGTCTCCAGCGGCGGGCGCGCGACGAACACCATCGACGCCAGCGCGGGCGTGAGGTCCTGGCGGCGCACGTGCGCGAGCGCGGCCGCGATGGGGGTCTCGGGGCCGAGGATGACCGGCTCGGTGGTCATCAGACCGCCGGCGGTGTTGTCCTCGTACGCCAGCAGGCGCCGGACGTCCTTGGCCTCGTCGGGCTCCATGAGCTCCAGCAGCTCGGCGGCCTGCTCGTCGGGCAGCTCGCCCAGCAGGTCGGCGGCGTCGTCGGGCTGCATGGCCTCGAGCACGTCGGCGGCGCGCGTGAGGGCCAGGCCCTGCAGGATTCCCACCTGGTCGTCCTCGGGCAGCTCCTCGAGCACGTCGGCCAGGCGCTCGTTGTCCAGCGCGCTGGCCACCTCGAGGCGGCGCGTCAGGCCGAGGTCGTGCAGCACGTCCGCGAGGTCGGCGGGCTTGAGGTCCTCGTACTGGGCGAGCAGCAGCTCCGCGCCCTGGGCGGCCGTGGCCTGACCCAGACCGGTGACCTCCTCGACGGACACGAGCAGGGTCTCGCCGCGGCGGCGCAGGATGCCGCGACCGCCCGGCGGGAGGCGCCGCACGAAGACCTTCGAGATGACCCAGTCGCCGTTGCGCTGCAGCTCGATCGCGACGTCCTCGATGGTGGCCGGGCCGGAGCCGTCGACGAACTCGACGGTCCGGTCCAGCAGCTCGCCCACCGCGAGGGTCTCGAACGCCCGCTGCTCGAACCGGCGCATGTTCACCAGGCCGGTCGAGATGACCTGCCCGGAGTCGACCGAGGTCACGCGCGTGAGCGGGAGGAACACGCGCCGCCGCGCCGCCACCTCGACGACGAGGCCGACGGCTCGGGGCGCGCCCTTGGGGCGCACCAGCACGACGACGTCGCGCACCCGTCCCACCTGGTCACCGAGGGGGTCGAACACGTTGGTCCCGGCAAGGCGCGCGACGAACACCCTGGTCCCGACGCTGCTCACGTCGGTCAGCCTAGACCGGCCCCCGGCCCTGGGCCGCCGCCCCGCCGGATGTTCGGCTGCGCGTCACGCGACCGTCGCCGGGCCCTGGCGATCGACGCGGGCCTGGGGGAGGATCGCCGCATGTCGTTCTCCGGCAACGCCCGAGCCCCCCGCACGCCCACGCCGCCCCAGGGCGAGACCGTCGCCGCCTACGCCACCTACCTCGAGGCGCAGAAGGCGGTCGACCACCTCGCGGACAAGGCGTTCGCCGTGCAGATGGTGACGATCGTGGGCACCGACCTGCGCATGGTCGAGCGCGTCACCGGCCGGTTGTCCTACCCCCGGGTCGCCCTCGGCGGCTTCCTGTCGGGCGCGTGGTTCGGCCTGTTCGTCGGCCTGCTGCTCAGCCTGTTCTCCGCGCCGGGGTCGCAGAGCCCGCTCGTGCCGGCGATCTTCATCGGCGGCGCGTTCGGCCTGCTGTTCTCGGTGATCACCTACTCGTTCTCGCGCGGCCGGCGCGACTTCACGTCGACCAGCCAGATCGTCGCGTCGTCCTACGCCGTGCTCTGCCTGGCCGAGCAGGCGCACAAGGCGCGCGAGCTCCTGCGCGAGATCGGCGGGGTGCAGTCGGGGTGGCCGGCGCGACCGCCCACGCCGCTCACCACCACCAGCCCGTCGGATCCGTCGGCTGCGTACCCGCCGGGTGCGGGCTCGCAGCCGTGGGGCTCGCCGACCGTGCCGCCGGTCGGGCCGCCCGCACCACCCGCTCCGCCGAGCGGACCGCCCGCCGACCAGCCCGGGCCGCCTGCGTCGCCGAGCGGGCCGCCGACCGGGCCCTGAGCCGCTCGGCCCGCCGCTCGCGGAAGGTGGGCCCGTCCTCGACCACCGGTGCGTCCGGGAAGCCGCTGCGCGACTCGCGGACCGTCGCGGCCTTCGAGTACAGCAGCGCGAGCCCGAGGTTCATGCCGTCCATGTCTGCCTCCTGCGTCGAGGGGATGTCCCTGGCGCAGGGGTGACGAGGACGACCGGCCCTCATCGACACAAGTCAGCCGTCGAGCAGTCCCGCCATCCACGCCTCGACGGCGTCGGGGTCGCGCGGGAGGGCGGCGGAGAGGTTCTCGTTGCCGTCGGCGGTCACCAGGACGTCGTCCTCGATGCGCACGCCGATGCCCCGGTACTCCTCGGGGACCAGCAGGTCGTCCGACTTGAAGTACAGGCCCGGCTCGATGGTGAACACCATGCCGGGCTCCAGCACGCCGTCGACGTAGAGCTCGGCGCGGGCGACCGCGCAGTCGTGCACGTCGAGGCCGAGGTGGTGGCTGGTGCCGTGCACCATCCAGCGGCGGTGGTGCTGGTTCTCGGGCAGCAGCGCCTCGTCGGCGGTCACCGGCAGCAGGCCCCACTCGGCCAGGCGCTCGGCGATGACCTTCATGGCGGCGTCGTGCACGTCGCGGAACCGGGCGCCGGGCACCGCGGCGGCGAACCCCGCGTCGGCGGCGTCGAGCACCGCCTGGTAGACGCGGCGCTGGACCTCGGTGAACGTGCCGTCGACCGGCAGGGTGCGCGTGACGTCCGCGGTGTACAACGAGTCGACCTCGACCCCGGCGTCGACCAGGACCAGCTCGCCCGCGCGCACCTGACCGTCGTTGTCGGTCCAGTGCAGCGTCGTCGCGTGCTCGCCGGACGCGGCGATGGTCTCGTAGCCCACCGCGTTGCCCTCCTGGCGGGCGTGCCCGACGAAGGCGCCCTCGATCACGCGCTCGCCGCGCCGGTGCGCGACGGCCTGGGGCAGAGCGCGCACGATCTTCTCGAAGCCCTCGATCGTCGTGTCGACCGCGAGCCGCATCTGCTCGACCTCGTACGCGTCCTTGACCAGCCGCAGCTCCGAGAGGGCCTCCGCCAGGCGCTCGTCGCGCTGGCCCGCCGCCTCGGTCGCGCGGATCTGGTCCACCAGCTCCTCGATGGCCTCGTCGACCTCGGGCACCACGAGCACCTGCACGCCGTCCGCGCCGACGTCCTTGGCCACCCCGTCGCGCAGGTCGTCGACGTGCGCGGTCGCGATGCCGGTCAGCGTCTCGAGGTCCTCGAGCGTCGGGCGCGCGCCCACCCAGAACTCGCCGTAGCGGGAGTCGGAGAAGAACTCGACCGTGTCGCGCCCAGCCAGGGGGCGCATGTACAGGACCGCGTGGTGGCCGCTGCCGTCGTCGCCGGTGCCGTCCTCGACCGGGTGCAGCACCAGGACGGCGTCGGGCTCCTGCTCGGCGCCCAGGCCGGTGAGGTGCGCGAACGCCGAGTGCGGGCGGAAGCGGTAGTCCGTGTCGTTCGAGCGGACCTTGAACGTGCCCGCCGGGATCACCAGGCGCTCGCCGGGGAACTGGGCCGAGAGCGCCGAGCGCCGGGCCGCGGTGTGGTCGGCGGCCGGGCTGCGCTCGAGGGTCGACGACGCCCGCTCGCCCCAGCCCGACGTGATGAACCGGACGAACTCCGGCGACCCGGGCCGCTGCGACCGGTTGCTGCCGCGGTCCGCGAGCGGCTGGGCGGGGGTGGCCTCGGGCGTCTGGTCGTCAGTCATGGCGACCATCCTTCCATCCGTGTGGCCGGGGCGGGTCCGGGCGCCACTAGCGTGGGGGCCGTGCGCATCGACCTCCACACCCACTCGACGGCGTCGGACGGGACCGAGGCACCCGCGCAGGTGGTGGCGGCCGCGGCCGCCGCCGGGCTCGACGTGGTGGCGCTGACCGACCACGACACCACGGCCGGCTGGGCCGACGCCGAGGACGCGGCGCGGCACCACGGCATCGCCCTGGTCCGCGGCACCGAGGTGTCCGCCCGGGCCGCCGGCATCAGCATCCACCTCCTGTCCTACCTGCAGGACCCCGCGCACCCCGCGCTCGCGGTCGAGCTGGACCGCACCCGCGACGCGCGCCTGAACCGCGCCCGGCAGATCGTCGAGCTCCTCGCGGCCGACGTGCCGATCACCTGGGACGACGTGCTCGCCCAGTCCCGCGACGCCGTCGTCGTCGGCCGCCCGCACATCGCGGACGCGCTCGTCGCGCGCGGCGTCGTCCCCGACAGGGACGCGGCGTTCGCGCACCTGCTGGCCTCGAGCGGGCCGTACCACGTGCCCCACTACGCGCCCGACGGCACCGACGCCGTGCGCGCCATCCGGGCGGCGGGCGGCGTCCCGGTCTTCGCCCACCCCGGCGCCGACGCGCGCGGCCACATCGTGCCCGACCGGGTGTTCGACCGGCTGGCCGCGGCCGGGCTGGCCGGGCTCGAGGTCCACCACCGCGACCACTCGCCGGCGCAGCGCGCCCGGCTCACCGCGATCGCCGACCGCCTGGGCCTGCTGGTCACCGGCTCGAGCGACTACCACGGGGACGGGAAGGCCAACCGGCTGGGGGAGAATCTCACCGCGCCCGAGGTGCTCGCGGCGATCGAGGAGCAGGGGACGACGAAGGTGGTTCGGCCGTGAGCAGCGTGTTCGACGCCTACCTGTTCGCGTCCGTGTTCATCACGCTCTTCGTGATCATGGACCCGCCCGGCGTGGTGCCCATCTTCCTGGGCCTGACGGGCGCCATGACCCGGCAGCAGCGCAACCGCGCGGCGCGCCAGGCGGTGCTCGTCGCGCTCGGCGTCATCGTGGCGTTCGCCCTGTTCGGGCAGTCGCTGCTCAACTACATGCACATCACGCTGCCCGCGCTGCAGGCCTCCGGCGGCCTGCTCCTGCTGCTCATCGCCATGGAGCTGCTCACCGGCAAGATGGAAGAGCCGCAGCCGTCGGGCAACGGCAAGGTCAACGTGGCGCTGGTCCCGCTGGGCACGCCGCTGCTGGCCGGCCCCGGCGCCATCGTCGCCACCATGGTGTTCGTCCAGCAGTCCGACAAGACCGTCGCCGACTGGGTGGCCATCGCGCTCGGCGTCGTGGCCGTGCACGTCGCGCTCTACCTGGCCATGCGGTTCGCCAACGTCATCCACCGCATCCTCGGCGACTCCGGCACCATCCTGGTCACCCGGATCGCCGGCCTGCTGCTCGCCGCGATCGCGGTCCAGCTGGTGGCCGACGCGGTGGCCGCCTTCATCAAGGCCGCGTAGACGCGGGACGGGGCGGGCTCCGCTGAGCCCGCCCCGTCCCGTCCGTCTGCTGTCAGCCCTCGGTGGCCGACGCCTGCGGGGCGCCGCCGCCCTCGGCCGCCTGGCCGCTGCGCGTGCGACGACGGCTGCGGCTCCGGCGCGTGCCGCCGGTCGACGGGCCGTCGGTGCCCTGCTCGGCCGCGGGGGCCTGCGAGGTGCCCTCGCCGCCCTCTGCGCCCTCGCCGCGCCCGCGGCCGCGACCGCCGCGACGACGGCGGCTGCCGCCCTCGCGGGCCTCGCCGGACTCATCCGCCGGGCGCTCGGCCTGCGGGCCGGAGCCGTGCGGGGCCGAGGCCGCGCCGCGCGGGGCCGACCCGGACCGGGAGTCGCCGCGGCGCGAGTCGCCGGAGCGCGAGCCGCCGCGGATCGCGTCGGAGTGCGACGTCGCCGGACGCCCGCCACCCCGCTTGCCGGTCTCGCCCAGGTCCTCGAGCACCTCGGCGCCCAGACCCTCGCGGGTCTGCTGCGACTTGGGCAGGCGGCCCTTGGTGCCCTCGGGGATGTCGAGGTCCTCGTACACGTGCGCGGAGCTGGAGTACGACTCGATCGGCTCGGGGATGCCCAGGCCGAGCGCCTTGTCGATCAGGCCCCAGCGCGGGATGTCGTCCCAGTCGACGAACGTGACCGCGGTGCCCTTGGCGCCCGCGCGGCCGGTGCGGCCGGTGCGGTGCAGGTAGGTCTTCTCGTCCTCGGGGCACTGGTAGTTGATGACGTGCGTGACGGCCTCGACGTCGATGCCACGGGCGGCGACGTCGGTGGCGACCAGGACGTCGACCTTGCCGTGGCGGAACGCGCGCAGCGCCTGCTCGCGGGCGCCCTGGCCCAGGTCGCCGTGCAGCGCGCCGGCGGCGAAGCCGCGCTCGACCAGGTCGTCGGCCACCTTGGCGGCGGTGCGCTTGGTGCGCGCGAAGACGATGGTCAGTCCGCGGCCGCGGGCCTGCAGGATGCGGGCCAGCATCTCGACCTTGTCGAGCGCGTGCGCGCGGTAGACGACCTGCTTGATGTTCTTGACCGTCTGGCCGTCGTCGTCCGGGTCGGCCGCGCGGATGTGCGTCGGCTGCGTCATGTAGCGGCGGGCCATCGCGACGACCGCGCCGGGCATGGTCGCCGAGAAGAGCATGGTGTGGCGGCTGGCCGGGGTGGCGCTGAGCAGGGTCTCGACGTCGGGCAGGAAGCCCAGGTCGAGCATCTCGTCGGCCTCGTCGAGCACGACCGCCTTCACGTGCGACAGGTCCAGGTGCTTCTGCTTGAGCAGGTCGATCATGCGCCCGGGGGTGCCGACGACCACGTCGACGCCGCTGTTCAGGGCCGCGATCTGCGGCTCGTACGCGCGCCCGCCGTAGACCTGCAGCACGCGGACCTTGCGGCGCGAGCTGGCGGTGGCCAGGTCGCCGGCCACCTGGACGGCGAGCTCGCGGGTGGGGACGACGACCAGGGCCTGCGGCTTGCCCGCGTAGGGCAGCTGCTCGTAGCCCTCCTCGCCGGGGGCGACCACGCGGTGCAGCAGCGGGACGCCGAAGCCCAGGGTCTTGCCGGTGCCGGTCTTGGCCTGGCCGATGATGTCGTGGCCGGACAGCGCGACCGGCAGGGTCATCGCCTGGATGGGGAACGGGTGGGTGATGCCGGCGTCGGCCAGCGCCTGGACGATCTCCGGGCGGACGTCGAAGTCCGCGAACGAGGCCTCCACCGCCTGCACGGAGGACCAGGTGTTCTTGAGGGGTCGGGTCATGGGCTCGGCCAGGGCAGAGACCTGCTCCGGCGTCTCGTCGGTGGTGGTCACGAGGACTCTTCACTGCGAAGGGTGGTGTGCCGCGCGCTGCCGGGGCCGACGGGTGTCGGAGCGTCCCGGGCGACAGCGGAGTTCACCACGCGGGTTGGCCGGCAGCCGATCGTGCAAGTCGACTCGCGCGCGTCGTCCGGACGGGTCCGGGGCTGCGCGAGAATGGGTCTGATCGTCGAGAAAGCGGTGAAGACAAGAAAACCGAGACGACCGGGCAACCGAATTACCTGCTCAGTCTATCCGACGGCTGCGCCGGACCGGTCGCCGCCCCGCCGGGCGGTGCCGCACAGGGCTCCGGGGCTACGATCCTCGGATGACGACGACGCCCTCCCGCACCGGTGCCGAGGCCATTCCCGCTGCGGGATCCCTGGAGCTCGCGGACGCGGTCGAGCTGCTCGGCCTCGTCGCCCAGCTCGAGCACGTCGCGTTCGCCCGGCTCGCCGCGGACTCCACGCTGGCCCCCACGATCGAGCAGAGCCTCGAGCTCAGCCGGTTCGCGGCGGCCGCCGTCGAGCGGCGCGACCGGGTCCTGGCCCGCATCACCGCGATCGGCGGCGACCCGGTGGCGGCCGTGCGCCAGTACCACGACGTGCTGGACGACTTCGACGCCCGCACGCAGCCCAGCTCGTGGTGGGAGCGCCTGCTCAAGGCCTACGTCGGGTACGGCGTGGCCGACGACTTCTGCCGCCTGGCCGCCGAGGGGCTCGACGAGGGGTCCCGCGCGGTCGTGCTCGAGGTGCTCGACGACGCCTCGCACGCCGAGCTGGCCGTCGCCGAGCTGGACGCCGCGGGGTCGGCCGACGGCGTGCTCACCGCCCGCCTGGCCCTCTGGGGCCGCCGTCTCGTCGGCGAGGCCCTCGGCGTGGTGCAGCGCCTGCTCGTGCAGCGCCCGGCGCTGGTGCGGCTGGTCGCGCTCGGGTCCGCGCAGCTGGACGCCGCCCCGCCGAACGCCCCCACCAAGCTGTTCGGGGAGCTCACGGCGCAGCACACCCGGCGGATGGCCCGGCTCGGACTGACCGCCTGACGTCCTGACGACGCACGAGAGCCCCGCGCGGAACGGTCCGCACGGGGCTCTCGGCCTGCTCGGGGGCGTCAGATGTTGCCGAAGCCGACGCGGCCCTTCGACTCGGAGCCGATCTCGACGTACCCCAGGCTCGCCGTCGGCACGATGATCCGGCGACCGCGCACGTCCACCAGCTCGAGGGCCGGGCGCCCGCTCAGGGCGGCTGCCACGACGGCGCCGATCTCGTCCGGCGTCTGGTCGGACTCCAGGTTGATCTCCCGAGGCAGGTTCTGCACGCCGATGGTGATCTCCACCGTCATCTCCTTCACGTCCTTACTCCACGCTGTGGTTCTCGGGCGGCCGACGGCCAGGGGGCCGTGGCACGTCGTCCGATCCTAGGCGTCCTCGTACACGAAGTCGGGCCGGATCAGCGCGGACACCCCGCCCCAGGCCAGCTGGGACACCAGCTCGACCGTCCGCTCGGGCCCGACGTCGGTCGGCTGACGGAGCCGGTGGGTCGCGGCGCCCTGCGCCATGGAGATCAGCGCGACCGCCAGCATGCCCGCGTCGTCGAGCGACAGCGCTGTGACCTGCGAGAGGACCACCGTGATGCGGCGGGCGGCCTCGGAGGACGCGTGCTCGACGCGGGCCCGCACGTCGGCGTCGTGCGTGACGTCCGACTCGAACAGCAGGGCGGACGACTCTCCTGCGCCCTCGACGAACATGATGTAGGCCTTGACGATCGCGGCGATGACGTCGCGTCCGTCGCCCCGCCGGACGGGTCCCTGCTCGATCCCGGACACGGCCGCGTCGACGGCCACCAGCAGGTCGGCCCCGTTCTGGTCGACGACGGCCAGGTAGAGGTCCAGCTTGGAGGGGAAGTGGCGGTACAGCACCGGCTTGCTGACCTCGGCCCGCTCGGCGATGTCGTCCATCGAGACGTGGTGGAAGCCCTCCGAGGAGAAGAGCTCCTGGGCGATCCGCAGGACCTGGGCGCGGCGCTCGTCACGAGCCATCCGCGGGCTGCGCGCCCTCGGGGTCGAGTCGTCTGTGCCGTCCGTCATCCCGCGATGGTAGCGACGGGATGTGTCCGGGATGCGACGATGACCGGGTGACGGCTCCGGGTGGGTTCCGGACGGGACAGGGACCGACGCGTGCTCCCGGGCACCCGTCGGTCGTCCGTCGTCGTCCGCACCGCCACCGGACCCGGTCGCGGCGCCCCCTCCTGCCGGCCCTGGCGGCCGTCGTCGTGGGGCTCGCGCTCGGGGCCGCCGCCGCGCGCGGGGTGGCCGGCTCGACGCAGGCGGTCGCGCTGGTCGACGGCGTTCTCGGGTCGTCGTCGTCGCCCGCGGTGCAGGCCACGCCCGCCGCCGAGCTGCTCGACCGGGACGGTTCGCAGAGCCGGATGTCGGACGGCCGCGCGCCCGGGCTGACCGGTCCCGTGGAGGCCCCCCTCGGGATGCTGCCGACGGACCCGCCGCCGACCGTCTTCGCGCTGCCCCCCGGGCTGACCGCGCAGGACGTGGCCGCGGGGCTGCTGTCGGCGGACGTGCCGGAGTCCGCCGCGGGCACGTTCACCGTGGTCGCGGGGACCGATCCCGGCCCGGGCACCGGCACGGTGCGCACCGTCCGCGTCGAGGTCGAGGACGGGCTGGCCATCGACCCCGTGGCGTTCGCCGCGACCGTGATGGCCACGCTCAACGACCCGCGGGGGTGGGGCGGGGACGGCTCGCTGTCGTTCGCGCGCACCGACGGCGACGCCGAGATCCGCGTGCTCCTGGCCTCGCCCTCGACGGTCGACGACCTCTGCGCCCCGCTGCGCACCGACGGCGAGGTGTCGTGCGGGCGGGCCGGCCACGCCGCGCTGAACCTGCGCCGCTGGGTCGAGGCCACCCCCGAGTACGCGCCGGACAAGGCCCTGTACCGGCAGTACCTGGTCAACCACGAGGTCGGCCACCTGCTCGGCCACGCGCACGAGCGGTGCCCCGGCGCAGGCCAGGTGGCCCCCGTGATGCAGCAGCAGTCGTACCGGGTGGCGCCGTGCACGCCGAACGCGTGGCCGTTCCCCTGACCGGGCCCGCCTGTTCTCTTCGGGCGTTCCGGCGGCCGCGCGCGGGTCGTGCGTCCCGGTGTCGGTGGGCCGTGATGGGATCGACTGCGTGACCACCTCCGCGAGCACGCTGCGCCTCGTGCGCCCGGCGTTCGCGGATGTCCCGGCCAGTGGGCCCGGCGCACCGGTCGAGCTCGACGCGGAGCAGGCGGTCGCCGTCGGTGCCACGGACGCGGCGCTGCTCGTCCTCGGGGCTCCCGGCACCGGCAAGACCACCGTGGCCCTCGAGACGGTGGTCGCCGCGGTCGAGGGCGGCCTGTCGGCGGAGGACGTGCTCGTGCTGGCGTCGGGCCGGCGTGCCGCAGCGGACCTGCGGGACCGGCTCTCGGCGCGCCTGCGCACCACCTCGGGCCGGCCGCTCGTGCAGACCGCGGCCGCGGCGGCGTTCTCGATCCTGCGCGCGCGGGCGTCCGTGCTGGGCGACCCCGCGCCCACCCTGGTGTCCGGCGCGGAGCAGGACCTGCTGATCGGCGACCTGCTCGCGGGCCACGCGGCCGGCGAGGGCGTGCCGCTCGCGTGGCCGCCCGAGGTCCGCCCGGACGTGCTGGGGCTGCGCCCGTTCCGCGACGAGCTGCGCGACCTGCTGATGCGCGCGGCGGAGCGCGGCCTGACGCCGGTCGACCTCGCCGCGCTCGCGCGGGCGCACGGCCGGCCGGCCTGGGCCAGCGCGGCCCAGCTGTACGAGGAGTACCTCGACGTGGTGCAGCTGCGCTCCGGCACGCCCGACCTGGGCGCCCGCCTCGACCCGGCGGTCGTGGTGGACGAGGCGGCGCAGGCGCTGCTGTCGTGGGAGGACGAGGTGCCCGGCGCGGTCCGGCCGCGGTGGCGGCTGGTGGTGGTCGACGACCACCAGGAGAGCACGTCGGCGACGGCCCGCCTGCTGCGCGCGCTCGCGGACGACGGAGCCCGCGTGGTCCTGCTGGCGGACCCCGACGCGGCGGTCCAGACGTTCCGCGGCGCCACGCCGTCGCTGGTGGGCCGCGCGGGGGTCGACGGGACCGGGCCGGGCGAGCTGGGCGCGCGCACGATCGTGCTCCGCACCGCCTGGCGGCACGATCCTGCGCTGCGCACCGTCGTCGCCCGGATCGCCGAGCGCGTCGGCGCCGTCGGTGCCGTGCAGCACCGGCGCGCGGTGGCGGCCCGCGAGCAGGGCGGTGACGTGCGCGTCGCCATCCTGCCCAGCACCGCGCAGGAGGCGGCGTTCGTCGCGCACGCGCTGCGCAGCGCGCACGTGGAGGACGGCGTCGCGTGGGGCGAGATGGCCGTCGTGGCCCGGTCGGGCGCGCAGGTCACGGCGCTGCGGCGTGCCCTGGCCGGAGCGTCCGTCCCCGTCAGCGTGCTCGGCAGCGACGTCCCGCTGCGCGAGGAGCCGGCGGTCCGGCCCCTGCTCGACGCGATGCGCGTCTGCGTCGGCGCGGTCGTGCTGGACGCGGCCACGGCGGCCCGCCTGGCCTGCTCGCCGCTCGGGGGCCTGGACACCGTCGGGCTGCGGCGCGTCCGGCGGGCCCTGCGCGCGCACGAGCTGGCCGAGGGTGGCGGGCGCACCAGCGACACCCTGCTGGTCGAGGCGCTCTTGTCGGACGGGTCGGCGCTGCCCGCCGCTCGCCCGATCGCGCGGCTCGCGCGGGTGCTGACGGAGGGCCGGCGCGCCGCGGCGGTCGCGGGTGCGGACGCGCAGTCGGTGCTCTGGGCTCTGTGGAGCGCGGCCGACCAGGCAGAGCCGTGGCGCCGGTCGGCGCTCGCGGGCGGCGCGGCCGGGGAGCGGGCGGACCGGGACCTGGACGCGGTGCTGGCCCTGTTCCGCGCGGCGGAGACGTTCGTGGACCGCATGCCCCGCTCGACGCCCGCGGCGTTCGTGGACTGGCTCCAGGCGCAGGACCTGCCCTCGGACTCGCTCGCGGCGCGCGCCCGCCGTGCCTCCGTCCAGGTGCTGACGCCCGCCGGGGCGGCCGGGCGGGAGTGGGACGTCGTCGTGGTGGCCGGCGTGCAGGAGGGGACGTGGCCGGACCTGCGGCTGCGGGACTCGCTCCTGGGCGCTCAGGTGCTGGTGGACGTCGTCGCCGGGCGCGCGGGCTCGGCCGGCGCCGACCCGGCCGCCGCGCGGGAGGCCGTGCTCGCCGACGAGCTGCGGTCGTTCGTGGTGGCGTGCTCGCGGGCCCGCCGCTCGCTGCTGGTCACGGCGGTGGACGACGCCGACCACCAGCCGTCGCCCTTCCTCGAGCTCGTGGACCCCGCGGACGATGAGGTCGACCCGCGCCGCACGTCGGTGCCGTCGCCGCTCGACCTGCGCGGGCTCGTCGCGCAGCTGCGGGCGCACCTGGAGCAGGCCGCCGTCGACGGCGTCGAGCCCGATCCCGTCGCGGCCGCCACGCTCGCGCGCCTGGCCGCCGCCGGCGTGCCCGGTGCCGACCCGGCGCAGTGGTACGGGCTCGCCGCGCCGTCGAGCGACGCCCCGCTCTGGGCCCCCGGCGAGCTGGTGCCCGTGTCGCCGTCGAAGGTGGAGACCGCCCAGCGGTGTGCCCTGCGCTGGGCGCTCGAGGCCGCGGGCGGCACCGCGTCGGCCAGCGGCGGGCAGAGCCTGGGCACGCTGCTGCACGCGATCGCGCAGGAGCACCCGCGCGGCACCGAGGCCGAGCTGGCGGACGCCCTCGACCGACGCTGGGGCGAGCTCGGGCTCGGCACCGGGTGGCCCGCGCTGGCCACGCGCCGCAAGGCGGACGCGATGGTCCACCGGCTCGCGGTCTACCTACGCACGGCGGGCGAGCCGCTGCTGGTCGAGGGGGAGTTCTCCGTCGACACGGACCGCGCGACCCTGCGCGGCTCGGCAGACCGCATCGAGCTCGTGCACGACGACCCCGCGGGGCCCGTGGTGCGCGTGGTCGACCTCAAGACCGGCGCGAGCCCGCCCAGCGTGAGCAAGTCGGCCGAGAACCCGCAGCTGGGCGCGTACCAGCTGGCGGTCGACGCCGGCGCGTTCGGCGGCCTGCCCGACGGGGCCACGAGCGGCGGCGCGCAGCTGGTCTACCTCGGCACGGGCGCGACCGCCGTGACGCGCGAGCAGGAGCCCCTCGGCCCCGAGGTCGACGGCCCCAGCTGGGCGCGGGCGATGGTCGACCAGGTGGCCGACCGGATGGCGGCGTCCACGTTCCAGGCCACCGCGAACGACCTGTGCGACCGCTGCCCGGTCCGGCGGTCGTGCCCGGTGCGCGGCGAGGGCGGACAGGTGGTCGCGTGACGATCCACCTCACCGCCGCGCAGATCGCCGCGCTCGTCGGCCAGCCCCCGCCGACGACCGAGCAGCGGCTCGTCATCGAGGCGCCCCTGGGCCCGTCCCTCGTCGTCGCCGGCGCCGGGTCGGGCAAGACCGAGACCATGGCCGCGCGCGTCGTCTGGCTGCTGGCCAACGGGATCGTCGAGCCCGACCAGGTGCTGGGCCTGACCTTCACGCGCAAGGCGGCGGGCGAGCTGGCCGAGCGGGTGCGCAAGCGCCTGCGCACCCTGTCCCGCGCGGCCGCCGCGGAAGGGATCGCGCTGGGCGGCTCTCTCGACCCCGCTCGAGGGGACGCGCTCGCCGGGCTGTCCCGGCCGACCATCTCGACGTACAACTCCTACGCGGCGTCCCTCGTGGCCGACCACGCGCTGCGGCTGGGCCTCGACCCGTCGGCGCGGCTGCTGGGCGAGGCGGCGCAGTGGCAGCTGGCCGCCGAGGTGGTCGAGGCGTGGAGCGACGACCTCGACACCGACGCGGCGACGTCGACGGTCATCGAGGCCGTGCTCGCCCTGTCGGGCGCGCTCGACGAGCACCTGCTCGACCCCGCCGGGGCGCGCGCGGGGATCGAGGGCATCCTCGAGGCGATCGCCGCGACCCCCGCCGGCACGCCGCCGCGCGAGCCCTACGCCGACGTCAAGCGGCTGCTGCGGTCGCTGGGGGAGCGGGTGCGGGTGCTCGACCTCGTGGCGGAGTACCGGACCCGCAAGCGGGCGGGGGACGCGATCGACTTCGGCGACCAGGTGGCCCTCGCCGCGCGGCTCGCGCTCGACGTGCCCGAGGTGGGCGCGGGCGAGCGGCAGCGGTTCAGGGTCGTCCTGCTCGACGAGTACCAGGACACGTCGTACGCGCAGCTCACGCTGCTGGGCGCGCTGTTCGGCGGCGGGCACCCCGTGACCGCGGTCGGGGACCCGCACCAGTCGATCTACGGCTGGCGCGGCGCCAGCGCCGGAGGGCTCGAGGGCTTCCCGACGTCGTTCCCGCAGGTCCGCCCCGACGGCACCCGCGCGCCGGCCGACGTCCACCTGCTGTCGACCTCGTGGCGCAACGACCGGCTGATCCTGGCGGCGGCCAACCACGTCGCGGCGCCGCTGCGCGCGTCGGCCACCCGGGTCGCGGTGCCGGTGCTCGCCGCCCGGCCCGGCGCGGGGGAGGGACGCGTGCACGCGCACGTCGCCGAGACGCTCGAGGACGAGGCACGGGCCGTCGCGCGGTTCGTCCGCGAGAGGTGGCGGCCCGCAGGGCCCGGGCGCGACCGGGTCACGGCCGCCGTGCTCTGCCGCAAGCGGTCGCAGTTCGAGCCCCTGCGCCGCGCACTGCGGGACGCTGGGCTGCCCGTCGAGGTCGTCGGGCTCGGCGGGTTGCTCTCGGCGCCCGAGGTGGTCGACCTGGTCGCCCTGCTGCAGACCGCGCACGACCCGTCGCGCGGCGACGCGCTCATGCGGCTGCTCACGGGCGCGCGCACCCGGCTCGGTGCCGCCGACCTCCACGCCCTCGCGGCGTGGTCCGGGGAGCTGGCCGCCCGGCACGGCGGCGGGGCTCGCGGCCGCGCGGCGGTGGGTCCGGGCGCCTCGGCCGACGCGGCGCTCCCGGCCGAGGTCGTGGTCGAGGCCGACGCGGTCGACGAGCGCAGCATCGTCGATGCGCTCGACGCGATCTCGGAGCTGCCCGAGGCCGGCTGGACCAGCCGCGGTGGCCGGACGCTGAGCGCGGTGGGCCGGGCCCGGCTGGCCGAGCTGGCGGCGACCCTGCGGGTCCTGCGGGCCCACACCTACCTGTCGGTCCCCGAGCTCGTCGGCGAGGCGGAGCGCCTGCTGGGGCTCGACATCGAGGTCGCGGCCCGCGCGCGCACCTCGCCCGGCCGGGCGCGGGCGCAGCTCGACGCGTTCCGCGACGTGGCGGTCGAGTTCGCGCGGTCCGCCGACCACCCGAACCTCGGGGGCTTCCTCGCGTGGCTCGAGGCCGCCGACAGCCGGGAGAACGGGCTCGACATGCCGGTCTCCGAGCCCGACCCGGACGCCGTGCAGCTGATCACCGTGCACGCGGCCAAGGGGCTCGAGTGGGACGTGGTCGCGGTGGCCGGCCTGGTCGACGGCGGCCTGCCCGCGACCCCGACGCAGGGCAAGGAGGGCCCCAAGGACTCGGCGTGGCTGACGGGTCTCGGCTCCCTGCCCTACCCGCTGCGCGGCGACCGGCACGACCTCCCGACCTTCGAGTACGCGGGGGCCGCGGACCCCAAGGACCTGGAGCGGCGCCGCAAGCAGTTCGTCCTGGATGCCGGCGACCACGAGGTGGCCGAGGAGCGCCGCCTCGCGTACGTCGCTCTCACGCGGGCGCGCTCCGACCTGCTGCTCACGGCTGCCTGGTGGGGGGACGGCACGCGGGCGCGCAAGGTGTCGACCTTCCTCACCGAGCTGGCCGAGGCCGGACTGGTCGAGCCGGGCGGCTGGGAGTCGCCCCCGGCGGAGGACGGGACCAACCCGCGCGCCTCGCTGACCCTCGCGGCGACGTGGCCCGCCGACCCGTTCGCCGCCGATCCCGCGGGGGAGGACGGGGGAGCGACGCGGCGCCCCCTCGTCGAGGCGGCCGCCGAGCAGGTCCGGGCGGCCATGGCGCGCCAGGCGAGGGAGTCGGGCGCAGAGGCCGCGGCCGGCTCGCCCGACGGGCTGCCGCCGCACCACTGGGAGGTTCTCGCCGAGCGGCTGCTCGCCGAGCGCGAGCGCGCGCGCACGCCGTCCGGGGAGGTCGAGCTGCCCGCCCACCTCTCCGCATCCGCGCTGGTCAGGCTGGAGAGCGATCCGGCCGAGTACGCCCAGCACCTGCGCCGGCCCGTGCCCGCGGAGCCGTCGCCGCAGGCCCGTCGCGGCACCCGGTTCCACGCGTGGGTCGAGGGCTGGTTCGGCAGCGCCTCGCTGGTCGACGTCGACGCGCTGCCCGGGGCCGACGACGACTCGGCGGCGCTCGACCTGGACGAGCAAGCGCTGCGGCAGGCGTTCCTGGCCACCGAGTGGGCGGACCGCTCGCCCGTCGCGGTCGAGGTCGACATCGAGACCTCGGTCGACGGGTACGTGCTGCGGTCCCGCATCGACGCGGTGTTCCCCGACCCGGCGTCCCCGGGCTCGCGCGCCGTGGTCGTCGTGGACTGGAAGACCGGTGCACCGCCGAAGGACGACGCCGCGCGGGCGTCCCGCGAGCTCCAGCTGGCGGTGTACCGGCTGGCCTGGTCGCGCTGGACGGGCACGCCGATCGACCAGGTGCGCGCGGCGTTCTGCTACGTCGGCGCTGGGGTCACGGTCTACCCGGAGCGGCTGCTGGACGAGGCGGAGATCACCGCGCTGCTGAGCGCGGCCACGCGCGCGGACGGTCCGCAGGGTGCGGGTGCCGTCGTGCAGCGGGCCAACCGGCGCGGAACCCGGACCAACGCGCCCGCGCGCCGCCGGCCGGGGTGGGAGGGCACGAAGGCGACGACGCCACGCTCAGCGGCGCCTACGCTGTTCGACGGCGACTGACAGGAGGGGCCGGAGGCGTCCACGCCACTCAGTGGCCGCCGACGGCGACTGACGGACGTCGTGGACCCGCGGCCTGCTGAGCGGTCCGTCAGGCCATCAGAGACTCGGCCTCGGTGTCCTGCCGGGTGTGGGCGTCGAGGTCCTCGAGCATGGCGACCGCGTCGGCGATGATCTCGTCGTCGTGGCTGCGGACCCCGTAGAGGAGCCACCTGGCGAGCGCGAGCTCGCCGGCCAGGAGGGCGCGGTCGGCCAGGTGCGGGTCGGTGAGCTCGGTCCGGCGCAGCTGGTACGCCTCCATGATCGAGTCGGTCACGTCGGGTGCCGCGGCGACGAGCAGCCACGCGAGGTCGTCGGCCGGGTCCGCGACGCAGGCGTCGCCCCAGTGCAGCACCCCGGAGACGGCGTCCCCGGTGACCAGGACGCGGTCGCTGGTGAGGTCGCCGTGGACGACGGTGGGCCGGAAGCGCCAGAGTGCGACGTCCTCGAGCCGCTCCTCCCAGCGCCGCAGGAGGGCGGGTGGGACCTTGCCGGTGCGCGCCGCCTCGTCGACCTCGGACTGCCGGCGCTGCCGGTACTGGCCGGCGTCGTAGACGGGCAGGCCCGCGTTCTCGACCAGGCTGGTCGGCAGCTCGTGAACGGCGGCGATGGCCCGGCCGAGCGCGGCGGCGAGGCCGGGGCCGGGGGCGAGGTGCTCGAGCCGCAGGGAGGTGCCGGGGATCTCGGGGTGCACCGCGGCGCGGCCGCCCTCGGGCAGGTGCGCGAAGCCGACGGGCGCCGGGACCGCGAACGGGAGCTTCCCGCGCTCGACCTCGGCCGCGAGCGCGCCGAGCAGGACCACCTCGGCCTCGAGCGCGGCGCCGGCTGCGGCGTGCTGCGGCGCGCGGACGACCCAGCGGTTGCGGAAGGCGTCGATGACGACGGCCGTGTCGAAGTCGGACCCGGGGTGAGCGGGCCGCCGGACGTCGAAGGCGTCGAGTCCCGGCACGGCGACGGTCGCCAGCGCGGCCAGGGCGAGAGGGGATCGAACCACGCGCCCAGGATAGGCGGGCGATCGAGCGGTCCTGGCCGAGCGGCTCGGCGTGTCTCCGCCCGAATAGTCCGAAGACGCCGCATCCGGAGCCGGGTCGACGCGGGACGGCACCGGGAACCGGCGGGTGCGGCACCGCGCCGGGAACCGGCGGGCGCGGCACCGGGTCCGGGGCGGCGCGGTCCGGCGCCGTGAGCCGGGCGGCCCGGTGCAGAGCCGGTCGGCCCCGTGCCGTGCCGCGCGCCGGGCCGGTCGCCGTCGCGCCGCGTACCGTGACCGCGTGATCGTTCCGGATGACCTCCCGCTGTCCCGCGCCGGCATCGACCGGGCCGCGCTGCTGCGCACCGACGACCGCGCCGTGCCCGACGCGCTCGCCGACGAGGCCACGCGCGTGCTCCTGGTCTGCGACGGGTCCGTCGTGGCGACCGCGGAGCCGCGCGTCGCTCTGCTCGCACCGAGCGACGTCGCGCGGCTGCTGCCCGAGCCCGGCGAGTGGCTGCTGCTCGGCCGCGGCGACGCGGGCGAGGTCTACCTGGCGCGGCGGGTGCCCGAGCGCCGGCCCGCGCCGCGCGTGGGCGAGGCGTCGGACGTCCTCGTCCACGCGGCGCCGGACGGACCGGCGCCCGACCCCGAGCCGGACCTGCCCGAGGGGCTCGGGTGGGTGTCGCTGCGCGACATCGGCGCCGCGCTCTCGGCCGACGAGGCCGGGCTGGCGACGACCGCGGTGGCGCTCGACTCGTGGCACGCCCGCCACCCGCGCTGCCCGCGGTGCGGCGCCGAGGCGCGCGTGGGCCAGTCGGGCTGGACGCGGGTGTGCGTCGCCGACGGCTCGGAGCACTACCCGCGCACCGACCCCGCCGTGATCATGGCCGTGGTGGACGCGGACGACCGCCTGCTGCTGGGCCACGCGGCGCACTGGGCCGCCGGGCGGTGGTCCACGCTCGCGGGGTTCGTCGAGGCGGGCGAGTCGCTCGAGCACGCCGTCCGGCGCGAGGTGGCGGAGGAGACGGGCGTCGTCGTCGGCGACGTGGCCTACCGCGGCAGCCAGCCGTGGCCGTTCCCGGCCTCGCTCATGCTGGGGTTCCGCGCGTCGGCGACGTCGACGGACGTCACCGTGGACGGCGTCGAGCTGACGGACGCGCGCTGGTTCTCCCGCGAGGAGCTCGCCACGGCCGTGCGGACGGGCGAGGTGATCCCCCCGGGGCGGGCGTCGATCGCCCGGGCGCTGGTGGAGGAGTGGTTCGGCGGACCGCTCTGATCAGACGATCAGGAGAGGCGGTCGCGGACCTGCGCGAGCGAGGGGTTCGTGGCGGCGGACCCGTCGGGGAACACGACGGTCGGCACGGTCTGGTTGCCGTCGTTGAGCGACTCGACCAGCGACGCGGCGTCCGGGTGCTCCTCGATGTTGACCTCGGTGTAGCCGATGCCCGCCGAGTCCAGCTGCGTCTTGAGCCGGCGGCAGTAGCCGCACCACGTGGTGGAGTACATCGTGATGGTGCCGGCGTCGGGCAGCGTCTGCGTGGTCATCGGTCCTCAGGGTCGGTCGGGGTCTGTCGGTCGGAGTGCTCGGACGGGGCGGCGCGAGATGGTCGCCCTGGGCAGCAACACCCGCGCGGTCCGGTCTCTTCCCGGCGTCGCCCGGACGGGTGACGGTACCTGACCCGCACAGGGCGCGACGCGCTGTCGGCAGGTGCTGCGAGACTGTGCCCGATGTCCGCCGAAGCCCTCCTCGATGCGCTCGACCCCGAGCAGCGCGCCGTCGCGACCACCCTGCGGGGCCCGGTGCGCGTGCTCGCGGGTGCGGGCACGGGCAAGACCCGGGCGATCACGCACCGCATCGCGTACGGCATCCAGGTCGGCGCGTACCGGCCCGCCAACGTGCTGGCCGTGACGTTCACCGCCCGGGCCGCGGGAGAGATGCGCACCCGCCTGCGCCTGTTGGGCGCGTCGGGCGTGCAGGCCAGGACGTTCCACGCCGCCGCGCTGCGCCAGCTCGGGTTCTTCTGGCCCAAGGTCGTCGGCGGCCCGCCGCCGCGCATCCTCGAGCAGAAGGTCAAGCTGGTGGCGCACGCGGCGCAGCTGGTGGGCCTGGAGACCGACCGCGAGAGCGTGCGCGACCTCGCCTCCGAGATCGAGTGGGCCAAGGTCTCGCTGGTCACCGCCGACGACTACGCCAAGGCAGCGGCCGCGACCGACCGCCCCGGTCCGGGCGGCACCGATCCCCAGTCGGTGGCCCGGCTGATGGCCGCGTACGAGTCGGCGAAGGACCAGCAGGGGGTCATCGACTTCGAGGACGTGCTCCTGCTCCTGGCGGCCATGCTCGCCGAGCGCAGGGACGTCGCCGACTCGGTCCGCGAGCAGTACCAGCACTTCGTCGTCGACGAGTACCAGGACGTCAGCCCGCTGCAGCAGTACCTGCTCGACCAGTGGCTGGGCGACCGGCAGGAGCTGTGCGTCGTCGGCGACCCGAGCCAGACCATCTACTCGTTCGCCGGGGCGACCGCCCACCACCTCACGTCGTTCACGACCACCTACCCGCGGGCCACGACGGTGGAGCTGGTGCGGGACTACCGCTCCACCCCGCAGGTGGTGGGCCTGGCCAACCACGTGATGAACGCGGCGCGCAAGGCGGGCGGGCCGCCGCCGCTGGCCCTGCGCGCGCAGCGGCCCGACGGTCCGGACGTCTCGTACGTCGCCTACCCGGACGACGACGCCGAGGCGGCCGGCGTGGTGCAGGGCATCGCGGACCTCGTGCGCGCCGGCGTGTCCCCGGCCGACATCGCGGTGCTGTTCCGGACCAACGTGCAGTCCGAGGCGTTCGAGGCCGCGCTGGCCGACCGCGGCATCGCCTACCAGGTCCGCGGGAACGCCCGGTTCTTCGCGCGCGCGGACGTGCGCAAGGCGCTGGTGCTGCTGCGCGGTGGCGCGCGCGCGGCGGACCCCGACGTGCCGATGCCGGAGTCCGTGCGGGACATCCTGCGCAGCGCCGGCTGGACCGACTCGCCGCCGGAGGGGCGCGGCGCCGCCCGCGAGCGCTGGGACGCGCTGCAGGCGCTCGTCTCGCTGGCCGACGCGCTGGCCGCGGCGCCCCCGTCGGGCAGCGGCCCGCCCACGGTGGCCGACCTGGTGGCCGAGCTCGACGAGCGCGCGGCGGCGCAGCACGCGCCGACCGTGGACGGGGTGACGCTCGCGTCCCTGCACGCCGCCAAGGGTCTCGAGTGGGACGCGGTCTTCCTGGTCGGGCTCTCCGACGGGCTGCTGCCCACGGTCCAGGCGCAGACCGACGCGGCCCTGGCCGAGGAGCGTCGCCTGCTCTACGTCGGCATCACCCGGGCGCGCGAGCACCTGCAGCTCTCCTACTCCCGGGCCCGTCACCCGCGCGCCCGGGCCACCCGGGGGGTGTCGCGCTTCCTCACGGACCTCTGGCCCGACGACCGTCGCCGCGCGACCGTCGCCCCCCGCGAGCTGGACGACCGCCAGCAGCTCGTGGTCGACCAGCTCACCGCCTGGCGCGACGCCCACGCGGCCGAGGTGCGCCGCCAGCCCGCGTCGGTGCTGACGAGCGCCACCATCCGCGCGATCGCCGAGCGCTGCCCGAGCACGCTCGAGGAGCTCGGGGCCGTCCGGGGCGTCGGGCCCACCACGCTCGCGGGCATCGGCGAGGACGTGCTCGCGGCCGTCCGCGCGGCCGTCCACGCCCCCGCGCGCTGAGCCGTTCGGGCGACCCCAGAAGTTTCTCGAGGAATCTTCGTAATTCTGTTGTCCGCGTTTCCGGCCCTGTCCTAGGGTGGGCGAAGTCCTTGTTGAGGGACCGCGCCGATCAAGCGAGGGTCCGAGCCGGAGAGGGGGTGGGTGCACTGATGGAGAGCATCACGATGATCGCGACGCCGAACGCCTACGCGTTCCTTCCGCGACTCGTCGCACCCGTCACGTTCCGGTCCCAGGGGAGCGCTCTGCCTATCGGCGGCGGCGCCCTGGAGCTCACGGACGGGATCGCGAAGCGTCGCACGGCGACCGATCCCCGTCAGCACTCGACCCGGACTCCCATGATCTGACCTCTCGCCAGAGGCATCAGGCCGCGGAGTCCGAACTCGGACCCGCGGCCTTTCTGTTCTCCCGATGATCTCGGGTGGACGGGTTGGCAGTCGGTCCGCACCGACGCAACACGCTCACCAGCAAGGACATCAGGAGGACATCGTGCGGCTCACGACGCTGCTCGACACGGTGAACCAGGGCGGATCCGGCCCCTGGCCCCTCACCAGCAGCACTTCGACGACCGACGACCGCCAGACCTTCGATCAGCTCGTGGCCGACTTCATCCCGTGCCGCTCGGGCGACCCCGAGCTGTGGTTCGCCGAGCGGACGGCCGAGGTCGAGCGGGCCAAGGCCCTGTGCCGCGAGTGCCCGCTGATCGAGGGCTGCCTGGCCGGCGCCATCGAGCGCGCGGAGCCGTGGGGCGTCTGGGGTGGCGAGGTGTTCGTCGGTGGTGTGGTGGTCGCGACCAAGCGTGGTCGTGGTCGCCCCCGCAAGAACGCCGTCCCGGCGGCCTGAGGCCGCCGCTCAACGGGCCGTGACAGGTCCCGGCGCGCCCACCAGCGACGCCGGGAGGGCGGTGCACCCGCACTCGGGGTGCACCGCCCACGCGCGTCTGCGGGGGACCGCGTCCGGCAGGGTGACCTCGAACGAGGTGCCCGGTGCCGCGCCGCCGACCCGGTCGAGGCGCGCGAGGACCGCGGCGGCGCCGAGCCCCGCACTCACCGCAGCGACCGCCCCGGGCTCGCGCGCCGCCGAGCGGTCGGCCCGGAGCTGGGTGCACAGGGCGGGCCACGCGGCGTCCGCGTCGGTGCGGTGCAGGTCGAGGCACCGCAGGCAGGGGCCGGCGCCCGGCACCACCAACGGCCCCACCAGCACGTCGGCCTCCCGCACGACGACGGACAGGTGCGCGGTCCCGCCCGTCACGAGCACGGGTCCGCGCACGGGGTCGGCCACCCGGTCCTCGACCAGGACCACGACGTCCGGCACCCGGTCCGACGCGGTCGACACGTGCGGCGCGACGTCGCGCAGGAGCCGGGCGGCGACGTGCTCGCGGGCCGACCCCACGTCGGACCACCGGTAGCCGCACACCCCGACGTCGACCGTGCGCACGGGCCGCTCGTCGTCCACCAGCACGGTGCCGACGCCGGCCGCCGCCAGCCCGACCGCGATCCCGAGCCCGGTCGGCCCGAGCCCCAGGACCCCGACCACCCGCTCTGCGCGCTCCCGCACGAGGCCGGGGCCGTAGGCATCCGCACGCAGCAGGTCCCCGACGTCCGCGTCGACCGCGGCCGGCCCCCGGAGCACCGGCCGGGCCGGACGGTCCTCGGTCAGCCCGGCGTCCGCGAGGGTGGCGACGATGTCCCGCACGCGTCCCGGGTCGAGGCCGCACCCGGCCGCGACGGCGTGGAGGCCCGTCAGGTCGGTCCTCGGGTCGACGGCCAGCAGCAGGTCGGCCTCGGCGCGGGTGAGGTCGGGCAGCCGCACGGCCCAGCGCGGGTCGGTGCCCACCTGCACCTCGGTGGCGGTGCGGCGCAGCACCCGCAGCCCGGCTCGCAGTCGCATGGGCGTCACCCTTGCAGCGCGGCGGGTTCACCTCGCGGGTTCGTCCACAGGGTCCGGACATGCCGGAGGGCACCGTCCGTGCGGACGATGCCCTCGGACGAAGGTGCGGGAGCTCAGGCCTTGCCGAGGATGCGGTTGAGCTTCGTGCCGCACACCGGACAGGTGGCCTTGGCCATCCTGCGGCCGGACTCCGAGATGACGACGTCGCCCTCGGCCTCGCGCTTCTCCTTGCACTTCACGCAGTAGAACTCGCCTGCATACGTCTCGGCCATGGGCCCTCCCTCGGTGTCAGGCACCGGACCGGGGAACCGCCGGCCGGCGGCCGGGCGTGCTGGTGCACCAACGCCCGCGCGACGTCCACAGTAGTAGTCGAGACACCCACAGCCCGCGGAATCGTGCAGGACGCGCCGTGCGTGGACGGGTGAACCGAGCCCCGTGGGCCCCGCGCGCTAGCGTTCCTGGTGTGCAGCCCACGCAGGACCTGTCACAGGTCGAGATCCGCCGCTCGCGCAAGCGCGTGCGCACGGTGACGGCGTGGCGCGAGGGCGACCGGACCATCGTCGCCATCCCGGCGCGGTTCACGCGGGCCCAGGAGAACGAGTGGGTCCGGCGCATGATGGCCCGGCTCGCGGCCCAGGAGCGGCGCCGCCGCCCGTCCGACGACGAGCTGGCGTCCCGCGCCGCCGACCTGTCGGCGCGGTACCTCGGCGGGCGGGCGCGGCCCACGAGCGTGCGCTGGTCCAGCAACCAGGGCCGTCGGTGGGGCTCCTGCACGCCCTCGGAGGGCACCATCCGGATCTCCGACCGGGTCCGCGGCATGCCGCGCTGGGTGCTCGACTACGTGCTGCTGCACGAGCTGGCCCACCTGCTGCACGCCGGGCACGGCCCGGACTTCTGGGCGGAGCTCGACGGGTACCCCCGCACCATGCGCGCGCGGGGGTTCCTCGAGGGCTACGCGTACTCGGCCGAGCGCGGCGCGCACTCCCCGGAGGGTGGTGCGGACGACGGCCCGGCGGACGAGGTCGACGACGGCGGGCTCGAGGAGCCGGACGACGTCGTGATCGACGAGGTGGACGCGGACGACCTGCTCGACGACGACGAGGAGCCTGGGCGCGCGGACGACGACGCGTCCGACGACGACGCGCTCGACGACGACCCGCTCGACGACGTGGCGTCCGGGTCCGACGACGACGCCATCGGCCAGCTGGAGCTCGAGCTCGGGGACGTCGGGCGGGACGGGAGCCGCTGACCGCTCCCGCCGGTCGGACGAGGACGAGGACGACGGCGGCCGGGGCCTGGGCCCGCTGCAACCAAACGACCGGTCAGGCGTCGGGGTCGGTGTCCGGGTCCTCGCCCAGGATCTCCGCGAGGGCGCGGTCCACCTCGGCGGCGTCGTCGACGGCGGTCGCGCGGCGCGCGGCGTAGCCGGACGGGTCGTCGAGGTCCTCCGTGCCGGGCAGCAGGTCCGGGTGGTCCCACACCGCGTCGCGGGCGGCGGCGCCGTTGTCGCGGCCGATCTGCGCCCACAGGGCCGCGGCGTCGCGCAGCCGGCGGGGCCGCAGCTCGAGGCCGACCAGGTTGGCGAACGTCTGCTCCGCGGGGCCGCCCGCGGCGCGGCGGCGGCGGATCATCTCGCGCAGCGCCATGGTGTGCGGGAGGTGGGGGAGCGCGGCGGTCGTCGCGACCTCGTCCACCCAGCCCTCGACCAGCGCGAGCGCGGTCTCGAGCCGCTCGAGCGCGGCGACCTGGGCCGGCGTGGAGTGGGGCGCGAACACCCCGCCGGAGAGCGCCTGCTGGAGGGCCGCCGTGTCGGTGATGTCGATCGAGCGGACCGCGTCCTCGAGCTGGTCGGCGTCGATGGTGATGCCCCGGGCGTAGGTCTCGACGGTGGCCAGCAGGTGCGCGCGCAGCCACGGCACGTGCGTGAACAGCCGGGTGGCGGCTGCCTCCCGCAGCGCCAGGAACAGGCGCACCTCCTCGACCGGGGCGTCGAGGCCCTCGGCGAAGGCGTCCACGTTGGCGGCGACGAGGGCGGGCGCGGGGCGGTCGAGCAGGGGGAGGCCGATGTCGGTGGTGCCGAACACCTCGTGCGCGAGCGTGCCCGCCGCCTGCCCGACCTGCATGCCGAACACCGCGGACCCGAGCTGGCGCAGCAGCTGGCCGGGCTCGAGGCCGCCCGGGAGCCCGAGGTCGGCCGACCCTTCCGGCAGGGCGCCGCCGAGCGCGCCGACGAGCGCGACGGACAGGGAGGAGGCCACCGGCTCGGTCAGGGTGCGCCACGTCGGCAGGGTCGCCTCGACCCACTCCGCGCGGCTCCAGGCCTTCGGGGTGCCGGCCGACGGGGGCAGGTCGGTCGCAGCGTCCAGCCAGAGCTCGGCCACGCCGAGGGCGTCGTGCACCTGGCGGGTCTGCGCCACGGTGAGCGAGGGGTCGCCGCCGGCGGCGGCCTGCTGGCGGGCGAGGTCGTGCGCCATCTGCCAGTTCACGGGGTCGTCGCCCGAGGCCGCGAGCAGCGCCTGGACCTGCGCGAACACCTGCTGCAGCGCCGCCGGGTCGTCGGGCAGGCCCGACGCGGCGGCCATGGCGGCGGGGTCGAAGCCGCGCTCCTGCAGCTCGCGGATCGCCTCGTCGGCGCTGTCCCCCAGCATCGCGCGCATCACCTGTTCCCAGGCGGGCACGCCACCATCGGCTCCGGGGACAGCGGAGTTGTCGGGGCTCACGGGGACCTCCTGCGACGATAGGGCCGGCTGCGAACCACGGTAACCGCGCAGCACAGGAACGAGGGATGGTGGGCGAGCAGATTCGCTCAGGGCGCAGCACCCGACGAGCGGAGCCTCCGCGGGCCGACGAGGTCGTCGTCGTGGGGCACGGTCCGATCGCGTCGGCGGTCGCGGCGACCTGGGGCGGGAACGTGCGGAGCATCGACGAGGTGCCCGCCGAGCGGCCGCAGGACGCGCTCGCCGGCGCGACCGTCGTCGTGCTCGTGGCGCACCCGGGCGACCTCGTGGCCTCCGCGGTCAAGGGGCGACGGGAGCGCGAGGCCGCGATCGTCGCGCACACGCAGCGCGGGCTGGCCGCGGCGCGGGCGGTGGGCGCGCGGCACGTCGTCGCCATCAGCTCGGCCGTCGTCCACGGCGCGTGGCCGGACCGCCCGGTGGTGCACGACGCCGACCCGCTGCCCGGCGCCGACGAGGCTCCCCGCGACGGTCTGGTGGGCGACCTGCTGGCGGCCGAGGCCGTGCTGGCTCGCGGCGGGCGGCGCAAGACCCCCCTGGTCACGGTGCTGCGGCCGGCGGCGGTGGTGGGTGCGGGCGTCGACACCTTCGTCACGCGCCACTTCGAGGCGCCCCGCCTGCTCACCGTGCGCGGGGCCGCGCGGCAGTGGCAGTTCGTGCACGTCGACGACCTGGCGGGCGCGGCACGGTTCGCCGTCGAGCACGGCCTCGCCGGCGTCCTGACGGTCGGTGGGGACGACGTGCTGGAGCCCGCGCAGGTGGAGGCGGCCGCGGGGATGCGGAGGATCGAGCTGGCCGCCGCGACCGCGTTCGGCACGGCCGAGCGCCTGCACCGAGTGGGCGTGCTGCCCGCGCCCGCCTCGGAGCTGGCGTTCGTCGTCTACCCGTGGACCGTCGCGTCCGACCGCCTGCGCGCCGCGGGCTGGGAGCCGCGGTGGTCCAGTGCGGCCTGCCTCGACGTGCTGCTCGAGGGCGTGCAGGGCC
>NZ_JBGFQZ010000013.1:0-86371 GCF_041295535.1 Cellulomonas sp. ICMP 17802
CCCCCAGGCGCCACCCGTCACCCGCCCGACGCGCCGCCGCCGCGGCAGCTGGGTTCCCTACGCGTTCGTCGCTCCCGCGATGGTCGTCCTGGTCGCGTTCGCCGTCCTGCCGATCCTCGTGGCGGGGGTGGTGAGCACCACCGACATGGACATCAGCGGCCTCGCCGACCCGTCGACCGTCTCGTTCGTCGGTCTGGACAACTACCGCCGGCTCGTCTCGGACCCCCAGTTCTGGAACGCGCTGCGTACCACCGGCCTGTTCACGGTCGTCGGCGTGCCGGTCATCGTCCTCGCCTCGCTCGCGGTCGCGCTGCTGCTGCACCGCAGTGGTGGACGGCTCGCCGCGACGCTCCGCGCGTTCTACTTCCTGCCGGCGATCACCGCGATCGTCGCGGTCGCCCTGGTGTGGGGCTACCTCTACAACAGCCAGTTCGGCCTGCTGAACTACCTGCTCTCCCTGGTCGGGCTCGGCCCGGTCCCGTGGTTGTCCGACCCCGGCTGGGCGAGGTTCTCCGTCGGGCTCGTCGCCGTCTGGCGGGCCACCGGCCTGAACATCATCATCTTCCTGGCCGCGCTGCAGGGGATCCCGCACGAGTACGACGAGGCCGCCCAGCTGGACGGGGCCACCGAGCTGCAGCGCACGCGCCGCATCACCGTGCCCCTGCTGCGGTTCGCGATCTTCTTCGTCACCGTCACGACGGTCATCAGCTGGCTGCAGTTCTTCGACGAGCCGTACGTGCTGACCCAGGGCGGTCCGAACGACGCCACCACGTCGATCTCCCTGTACATCTACGAGCAGGGCTTCCGGTACAACCAGTTCGGGTTCGCCTCCGCCGGGTCGCTCGTCCTGTTCGTGATCATCGCCGTGGTGACGGTGGTCCAGCTGCGCCTGCGAGGCTCCGATGACCACTGACACGCGTCCCGTGCAACCGCGGCGGACCACTCGCACCCCGTCCCGGCTGGTCACCAACCTCGTGCTGATCGTCGGTGCCGCGGTGACCGCGCTGCCGTTCTTCTGGATGATCTTCAGCGCGGTCAAGCCCCGCTCCGAGGCCGTCGCCTACCCGCCACGGCTCCTGCCCGCCGAGCCGACCCTCGAGTTCGTGCGCTACCTGTTCACCACGCTCGACTTCGGGCGCTACCTGGTGAACACCCTCGTGGTGGTCGCGATCGGCTTCGTGGGGCTGCTGCTCATGGCGATGGCCGGCTACGCGTTCGCCAAGTTCCAGTTCCGTGGCCGCGGCCTGCTGTTCGCGCTGGTGCTCAGCACGATGATGATCCCGATCCAGGTCACCATGATCCCGACGTACCTGGTCCTGGCCCGGATCGGCCTGACCAACACCCTCGTCGGCATCGCGCTGCCCACGCTGGTCAGCGCGTTCAGCATCTTCCTGTTCCGGCAGTTCATGAGCACGATCCCCGACGAGGTGCTCGAGGCCGCGCGGATCGACGGGGCCGGCGAGGTCCGGATCTTCCTGTCCCTGGTGCTGCCCATGTCCGGCCCGATCCTCGCCGTGCAGACGGTCCTCACGTTCATCGCCGGCTGGAACAGCTTCCTCTGGCCGCTGGTCATCGCCGGCGACCAGTCGCGCTACACGCTGTCCGTGGGTCTGGCGCTGCTCAACCAGCAGGTCGCCACCAACCCGTCCCTGCAGATGGCGGGCGCGGCCGTGATGGTCGTGCCGATCCTCGTCGTGTTCGTCATCTTCCAGCGCTACATCGTGCAGGGCTTCACCTTGTCCGGGCTCAAGTGAGCGCCCCCACCACCTCGTCCGGGAGGACACCCATGACCACGCCCACCCGACGCGGGCCGGCCACCTACGACGGGTTCGTGCGCGCCCGCGGGGGAGCGCTGGTCGACGGCGCCGGCCGGCCTCTGCTGCTGCGCGGCGTGGGTCTCGGCACGTGGCTCCTGCCGGAGGGGTACATGTGGGGTCTCGACGGCGGCCCGCAGTCTCCCCGCGAGATCGAGGCGCTGATGCGGGACCTCGTCGGCCCCGACCGGGCAGAGGAGTTCTGGCGGAGGTTCCGCGACGCCTTCATCACGGAGGCCGACATCGCGACGATCGCCGACGAGGGGTTCGACCACATCCGCCTGCCGATCAACTCCCGGCTCATGCTCGACGACGAGGGCGCCCTGCGCGATGACGCCTTCGCGCTCGTCGACCGCACCATCGCCTGGTGCCGGGCGCACGGCCTCTGGGTGATCCTCGACCTGCACGGCGCGCCCGGCGGCCAGACCGGCACGAACATCGACGACTCCCCGAACAACCGGCCGGAGCTCTTCGAGGACGACCGCTACCGCGCCTGGACCGTCGACCTCTGGCGGGCGATCGCCACCCGCTACGCCGGCGAGACGGTCGTCGCGGGCTACGACCTGCTCAACGAACCCCTGCCCAACGAGTGGCAGGACCTGTATGCGGACCGGCTGGTCGGCCTCTACCTCGACCTGACCGCGGCGATCCGCCAGGTCGACCCGGCGCACCTCCTCATCTACGAGGGCACCCACTGGTCCACGAACTGGGGCATCTTCACCGAGGTCTGGGACGACAACTCGATGCTGCAGTTCCACAAGTACTGGTCCGCCCCCGACTTCCCCAGCATCGAGCGGTTCGTCCGCACGGGTCGCGAGCTCGGCCTGCCGGTGTACATGGGGGAGGGCGGCGAGAACAACCCGGCCTGGCTCGCCACCGCGTTCCAGCTCTACGAGGACCACCGGATCTCGTGGAACTTCTGGACCTGGAAGAAGATCGACACGGCCACGTCGCCGTACTCGATCACGCCGCCGGAGGGCTGGGCCGACGTGGTGGCCTACGCCGCCGGCACGGGTCGCAAGCCCTCGCCCGACCAGGGGTGGTCGACGCTCGAGCAGCTGGTCGACGCGATGCGGCTGGAGTCCTGCGTGCACCGCCCGACCATCGTCAACGCGCTGCTGCGACGCGTGCCGGTCCAGCTGCCTGCGATGGGCTTCTCCTTCCGCGGCCCGGGCATCTCGCACCACGTCCGCGCGCGCACGACGCTGACGGGGCTCCGCGAGGACGACGGCGTGGCCCTGCGGTACGACTCCGACGCCGACCTGCACTTCGACCTGGTCGAGGGGCGGCCCGGCGCCGTCGAGCACGACGTCGTCGTCGACCTGGACGCCGGCGAGTGGGTCGCGTACGACATCCACGTCGACGAGGGCCGCACTGCGACGGTCGAGGTCACGGCCGACGGTTCCGCGCCCGACCTGGACCTCGACGGCGTGTCACTGGGGTCGGCCTCCGCCGCGCCCGGGCGCTGGGAGGGGCTCGCCCTGACGGCGGGTCGCCATGTGCTGCGGGTCCGAGCCACCCGGGAAGCCAGCTCCCTGCGGGGGATCTCCGTCCACTAGCCGAGGGACGACGACCTCTCGTGGGTCGGGCGACCCGAGCGATGCGTGCTGTCCGTGCCTCCGGCAGCACGGGGCGAGGGTGGGGGCCTGCGGACGCCCCCACCCTTTCCCTCGGCGGGGTCAGGACGACGTGCTCGCGAGGGCCGGGACCTCGGTGGTCATCACGCAGTTGCCCTTGCCCTTGGGGCGCTGGTAGGTGAAGCCGAGCTCCTCGTACATCGTCCGCGTGGCGTTGTAGAGGAACGACGCCGAGGTCTTCTTGCCGGGCGGCAGGTCGTGCGGGTACGACTCGACCAGCCCACCTCCCGCTGCGGCGATCAGCGCGAGCGCACCCCGGACCGCGACCGAGGCCATCCCCTTGCGCCGGTAGTCGCGGTCGACGAACAGGCAGGTGATCCGGAAGTCCGGCCGCCGCTGGAGCCCCTGCTCCCACTCCTTGCGGTGGTGGATGTTCTGCAGCTCGTCGACCGTGCCGTACTGGGCCCACGCCACCGCGACGTCGCCGTCGAACACCAGCGCCGCGTGGGCTCGGCCGGCCTCGACGAGCTGGCGCTTGAACTCGCGGTGGCCGAGCGCACGGCGCTCCTCCGTGGGGTCGGGGTACAGGTGGAAGTAGGTGCACCAGCATCCGCCCCAGACGCCGTTGTGCCGTTCCGCCAGGTCCGCGAACGCGTCCCAGGTCGCGGGACTGAGCGGCTCGATCCGATAGCCGTCGACCACGACGTCCCGATCGTCCATCTCGCGACGATAGCGGCGCCGAATCGACCCGACAACGCTGTTCCCGGGCTGACCCACTCGGCGTCCTCGAGGCAGGTCCGCGGTGGGCATGGCGTCCCATACTGGGAGATGTCGGACACCGGACCAGCAAAGGAGCTCGCCATGTCGCACTACTTGCTCATCTACCGGGCGGACCCGGCGGCGATGGCAGCGATGCCGCAGCCGACGCCGGAGCAGATGCAGGAGATGTCGGCCGCGTGGTTCGGCTGGCGGGACCGGGTGGGGTCGGCGATGGTCGACTTCGGCGATCCCACCGAGCCGGCGAGCGCGGACGCCGATCCGACCGTCGGCGGGTACTCGATCATCGAGGCGGACAGCCACGACGCCGCGCAGGCGCTCCTCGCCGGTCACCCGCACACCGCGATGGGCGGCCAGATCGACGTGTACGAGGTCACTCCCTTCGCGATGGGATAGCCGACGAGGCCGCCGTTGCGGCTCCCCGCGGCGCGGGACTCGCAGGCGTGTGGAACGCGTCACACCGGCGCGGAACACTTGTACCTACAACTATTGAAGCGTACGGTTCTTAGTTGTAGGTACAAGTAATCCACACGAGCGAGGAGCAAGACCGTGGCGAGCTTCAGCATCATCGGCACCGGCAGCATGGCGAACGCGATCGGCGGGGTCCTGGCCGACGGCGGCAACGACGTCTCGTACATCACGCGTGAGGACGTCGGTACGGCGTCGCTGGGCGACACCGTGATCCTGGCCGTGCCGTACGGCGCCGTCGATGCGATCGTCGCGAGCTACGGCGACCAGCTCGCCGGCAAGACCGTCGTCGACATCACCAACCCCCTGAACTTCGAGACGTTCGACGCGCTCGTGGTGCCCGCGGGAAGCTCCGCCGCGGCGGAGATCGCCGCGAAGCTCCCGTCGTCGAACGTGCTCAAGGCGTTCAACACCACGTTCGCCGCGACGCTGTCCTCGAAGCAGGTCGGGGGAGCGCGGACGACGGTCCTGGTCGCCGGCGACGACAGAGACGCGAAGTCCGCCCTGATCGCGGCCGTCGAGGCAGGTGGCGTCAAGGCCCTCGACGCCGGCTCGCTCGCCCGCGCGCACGAGCTCGAGGCGATCGGCTTCCAGCAGCTCGTTCTCGCGGTCGGCGAGAAGATCGCGTGGACCGGCGGCTTCGGCGTCCTCTGACCGCCCCGACCGCACCTGACCGACCACCGAGGAGCTCCTGACCGATGAGCACGTTGACCGCAGTCCGCGCGCACGATCGCGCCACGACGGCAGCAGGGACCGTCCTGCTGCTGCACGGGTTCGGCTCGCACGAGCACGATCTCGCAGGACTGGGCGACCTCGTCTCGGACACTCTGCCGTGGGTGTCGCTGCGGGCGCCGCTCGCGCTCTCGCCCCGCGGGTTCGCGTGGTTCCCGGTCGTCACACCCGGCAGCCCGGATCCGGCGTCGGTCGCCACCGCGACCGACGCCATCTGGGCGTGGGTGGACGAGTACCTCGGTGCGGACGCCCCCGTGATCCCGCTCGGCTTCTCCCAGGGTGGCTTGATGGCGACGCAGCTGCTGCGCACGCGTCCCGACCGCGTACGGGCCACGGTCGTCCTCGGCGGCTTCGTCCAGGCGGCCGAGCAGCCCGTCGACGAGGAGCTGGCGCGCAGCCGTCCGCCCGTGTTCTGGGGCCGGGGTGCCGACGACCACGTCATCGCGGAGCACGCCATCGACCGGACCACGCAGTGGCTCCCCGCGCACAGCACGCTCGTCGAGAAGGTCTACCCGGGCCTCGGGCACGGCATCGACGGTCGAGAGCTCGCCGACGTCCGGGCGTTCCTCGCGGAGCGGACCTCGTAGACGCACGAGCACCCGGGTCCCCGGCGCTGAGGAGCGCGCTAGCAGTCCCGATTGCTGCTGCCGCCGGACAAGCCACGACGATGCCCTGGCGTGCGCCCCGGGGAGCCGTTGCCGAGTCGGCGGGCTCAGGACGAGTATGGGGACACTCGTCACGGGATCGAGGCGCAGATGGACATTCCCCCAGAGGTGCTCTCCGCAAAGGAGCTTTTCGAGGGACCGCTCCTGGAGGCCGGGCTGATCACCGGTTGCGACATCGGCGTACGAGACGAAGACGCACCCGACCCCGATGACCTCGCGTTGCGGGTCTTCGTCTTCGATCAGGAGGATGTCCCGGACGCGGTGACCCAGGCCTCGGCCTCGTTCCCGTTTCCGGTGGTCATCATCCAGCGGGTGTTTGAGATCACCGGGTCGCTACCGGACACCGACCGAGAACGGCCCCTCCAAGGGGGCGTCTCGGTGGCCGCGTCACGCTTCCATCTCATGGGCAGCGACTTCGTGGGCACGCTCGGAGCGATCGTCAGCGACGCATCCGATCCCTCCATCTTTTACGGCCTGTCGAACCATCACGTGCTGTGCCATGACATCCTGCGCGCCCAAGGCAACGAGATCGTCCAGCCGCCGCCGGGGCTGCTCGGCGTGCTGCCCGGTGACCCGATAGGCAGGCTCGAGCGGTGGGCATTCCCCGAGACGACCGCGAGCGGGGTCGTCGACGCCGCCATCTGTCGGCTCGACGTGGACTCCGTGCCCGAGATCAAAGAGATCGGTCCGGCATTCGGCACGATGGAGGTGACCCACGCGGTGCATGTGACGAAGCGCGGGGCAACGACGGGGCAGACCTTCGGCTGGGTGTCGGGCACGTTGTTCTCCGTGACTGCCGAGTACGTCGACATGCCCCCCGTAGGCTCCAGCACATCCCGCACGTTGACCGGGCAGCTCCAGGTGCACATCGACTTTCCGCAGACTGTGATCTTCGGCGACAGCGGCGACTCGGGCTCCGTTGTCGTCGCCCAGGACGATGGCGGCTTCACGCGAGTCGTCGGCCTCTACTGGGGGTCGGGCAGCGCGTCACCCGGCGATCCCATCAAGCATGGCGTGTGCACGCCGGCCTCCGTCGTCGAGTCGCAGCTGAACATCAGGTTCTAGTACTCCAATGAGCACCCTGCGCTCGGCGCCATCTTCCGCGGGCCGGGGGCAGTCCTGACGACGAAGGGGTGGATTCGTGCCCGATGTTCCTCAAGTGCGTCGTATCGTCTCGTCGGACGAGACTATAGGGATGGGGTACAACAGTGGCTCCGGCCTTGCCGTAGGCACCGCGCTCGAGGACTTTGACGTCGAGGTCAATGAGTACGCCGCCGCGCAGAAGGTTTTCGCCTCGATCAGCATCGTCAACTCACACGAGGAACTCCTCGACGCCCTGGGGATGTCATTTGAGGCTCAGGGGAGGTATGGATTCTTTCAGGCGTCGGCCAAGGCGGATTTTAGTGAGAGCACGCAGTTCAACTCCACCTCGACGTTTATTGTCGCCAAGTGCATCGTCCGGAACCCGTTCCTGCGCGGAACAAACTTCAAGGTGAGCAAGACAGCGCAGAACCTGCTCGACACCAATCGATTCGACGAATTCACCACGGCATTCGGCGACAGTTTCGTTCGGGGCCAGCAGACAGGCGGCGAGTTCTATACCGTGATCCGGATAACGTCCGTCTCGGTCCAGACGCAGACTGATCTGGCGCTCAGCCTGCAGGCTGAGTACAACGGACTTGCCGTTGCCGGCGAGTTCAAGGGCAAGTTCGCTACCGCCAGCTCCAGCTCGTCGACCAGGTCCGAGTTCCAGGCAACGATGTATCAAGAGGCCGGGAGCGGGCCGACGGTGGCGCCGATCACGAGCGTGGAGGAGCTCATCCCTCGGTTCCGCGACTTTCCGACGATCGCCTTGGCGAGCTCTGCTGCGTACGAGACCGAGGTGGCGACGTATGACACGCTGCCGCTGCCGCTGCCCACCCCCGAGGATCAGGAGAACTTCGAGTTCGCGCTCCGGGACACCCGCGATCAGAAACTTCACTTCACCCAGGTGCGCAACGATCTGACATTTGCGCTCCGCAACCCTCACTTCTTTGACCAGCTACCTTCCGTCGCGGTCCTGCAGGATGCCATCGCCGGGTACACAAAGCTGCTCAACGCCTGCATCAATCATGCGAGCCGGCTCGCCCAGGGTCAGATGAAGCCGGCGCAGACGTTCGACCCGTCTGCGCTCACGCCGCCCCTGGCGGAACCCGCGCCGATCACATTGGTTCGTGCCCCTTCGGGTGCTGTCGCCAGCGTTCCCGTTCCTAGCCTCCTGGACCTGGACTACTGGCGGATAGATTACGCGATGCGTTGTCTTGAGCTCGGCACCGTCGAACAAGCCTTGGCGGGGACGGTCTTGACCGGGGAAGACGATCAACCTGCTCCTATAGAGGTGAGTCACGAGGTGGCTGTCTTTCTCAAGACGTGCATGGCGGTTGGGGTGGGCTTTGACTTCGAGCTGCCGCCCTCGGTCTTTCCAGCGAGCGTCTTCTCGGTCCAGGCCCAGTTCCCGGCCGCTGGGGCTGTGATTGCTCCGCCCGCGAAGCTGATACTGCAGTTCGCCGAACATGAGGTCGTCTGAGCCGGGCCTGCCTCGCCGTCTGAGGACGGGTAGCTGAGCATCGCCCGACCTCCACGCACGAACTGGTCGAGGCTTCGCGCTGCCGTTGGCTGCGGCCTCGACCATGACGACACCGAGGCCGCCGGCCAGACGGATCGCGTCGCGGCAGGACGTCGGTCTCGACCGGGACCAGCGGACTCGGCGGCGGCAACACGCCTCCGATGCCGGCCGGAGGCAGGCGACGGGCCTCGATCCGTGAAAGTCGCGCATGGCGGTCGGATCGGGCTGAGACTGTGCCCATGAGCGACTGGAACCAGCAGATCATCGACGAGTTCCGAGCGAACGGCGGCGTCGTCGCCACCAACGGGTTCGGCAAGGGTCTCGTCCTGCTGCACCATCGCGGCGCCCGGACCGGCACGGAGCGTGTCAGCCCGGTCGCCGGCATCCGCGACGGCGAGGACGCGTGGCTGGTGGCTGCCTCGAAGGGCGGTGCTCCGCAGAACCCGGCCTGGTTCCACAACCTCCTGGCGCACCCGGACGTCGAGATCGAGACTCCGGACGACGGCTCCGTGCCGGTCTACGCGACGCAGCTCACCGGTGCCGAGCGCGACGAGGCCTGGGCCCGATTCACCGCCCGGTCGCCGGGGTTCCGCGCCTACGAGGAGCGCACGTCGCGCACGATCCCCGTGCTGCGCCTCGCGCGGCGGTAGACCTCCGCACCTCTGGCGCGACACGGGTGCACACGGCCGTGGCCGAGCGCCGGACCCGCCCTGTTTCTCCCGTGCTCACCCATTCCTCACCTTCCGGCCATCTTCACCCGGTCGACTCGTCAGGCGACGAGTCGTCGCGGCACGCGACCGACGAGGGTTCGAGGGGATTCAGCCATGGGGATACGAGCACTGCGCCCGCTGGGCGTGGCAGTGGTCAGCGGAGCGCTCCTGCTGGGGGCCGCGACCGGGTGGGCAGCGTCGGGCAGCCTGACGGGGAACGGCGACGCCCGCCGTCTCACCGGTGACCAGACCGCAGCCGTGCGCGACCAGCTGCGTGGCGGGCCGGCGAAGAACGTCATCCTGCTCATCGGCGACGGCATGGGCGACTCCGAGATCACCGTGGCGCGCAACTACGCCCTCGGTGCGGCCGGCCGGTTCGCGGGGATCGACGCCCTGCCCCTGACCGGCCAGTACACGACCTACGCGCTGGACAAGACGGACGGCAAGCCGGACTACGTGACGGACTCCGCGGCCTCGGGCTCGGGGTGGGCCACCGGAACGAAGACCTACAACGGAGCCATCTCGGTCGACGTCGCCGGGACTCCGCAGCGCACGCTGCTCGAGATCGCGCGGGCCAACGGCCTGCGCACGGGCGACGTGAGCACCGCGGAGCTGCAGGACGCGACGCCCGCGGTCCTGGTCTCGCACGTCACGGACCGCGGCTGCTACGCGCCGACGGTGACGACGACGAAGTGCCCGACGAACGCGCTGCAGAACGGCGGCCTGGGCTCGATCACCGAGCAGCTGATCGGCAACCGCCCGGACGTCGCGCTCGGCGGAGGCGCCACCTCGTTCAACGAGACCGCGGTCGCGGGTCCGTGGGCCGGCAAGACGCTGCTGCAGCAGGCCAAGGACCGCGGCTTCCAGGTGGTGACGGACGCCGCCGGGCTCGCCGGTGTCACGCAGGCGAATCAGTCGGCCCCGGTGCTCGGGCTGTTCGCGCCGGGGAACATGGCCACCCGCTGGGTCGGCCCGCTCGCGACGCACACGGGTGGCACCGAGCCGGCCGTCACCTGCACGCCCAACCCGGCGTACGTTCCCACCTCTCCGACCCTGGCGGCGATGACGACCAAGGCGATCGACCTGCTCAAGGGAGGGAAGAAGGGCTTCTTCCTGCAGGTCGAGGGCGCGAGCATCGACAAGCAGGACCACGCCGCGAACCCGTGCGGGCAGATCGGCGAGACCGTGGACCTCGACGAGGCCGTGCAGGCCGCCCTCGCGTTCGCCAAGAAGGACGGCAACACGCTCGTCGTCCTCACCGCCGACCATGGCCATTCGAGCCAGATCGTCTACCCGAACACCCTCACGCCCGGCCTGACCCGCACGCTGCTGACGGCGGACGGCAAGCCGATGACGGTCGCGTACGGCACGGCCGACGTGGGCGGCTCGCAGGACCACACCGGCACCCAGGTGCGCATCGCTGCGTACGGCCCGCGCGCGGGGAACGTCGTCGGCCTCACCGACCAGACGGACCTCTTCTTCACCATCCGCGACGCCCTGCGCCTCGACCCGGCCGCACCCTCGCCGGCTGCCCCCGTCGTCCAGAACGTCAACGTCACCGACGGGGCGGTCCTCAAGGGCCGGCAGACCGTCCGGGTCACCCTCGACACCGAGCCGCGCTACACCTACATCGAGCTCAACCAGGGCGGCACCTGGATCACCGACAACACCAAGGCGCCCGGCAGCACCCAGGCCGGCAAGCGCCCGACGCTCGTCCTCGACACGCGCGACTACCCCAACGGGTCGTACACGCTGAAGATCGACGCCGTCGGGATCGACGGGCAGACGACCGAGAAGCTCGTCGCGGTCACCATCGCGAACCACTGATCTCGCACGAGTGGCGCATCCCGCACCCGGGGATGCGCCACTCGTGCGTGCGCGCAGGCATCATGCCTGCAGCTTCTTCCCGGCTGCTCCTCGACGTCGGCGAGGGGTCAGCCGACCGCCGCGAGCCGGGCGCTCGCAAGCGACGTCGCCCTCGTGCGGCTCGTCGTCGCTCAGCGCAGTCACAGGAGATTCACACGGAAGTCATCCGGACCTTTCCGGAATGTCGGGCACTCGCCTCCTGCGCCGGGTTCGCTCGTCCGCATGAGACGCACCGCAGCACTCTCGGTCCTCGCGGCGGCTGTGACCGCCGCCCTCCTCGCCCCGACGCCGGCCCTGGCCGGTGATCGCGGGGGAGCCGGTCCCGGCCGGCACACCGTCACCCAGCCGACCCTCGTCGCCCGCGCGACGTTGTCGGCCGACTTTCTCGCGCCCGGGCCGCCGTCCGGCGCTCTGGCCACGCCCGCCAACGGGCGGCAGGGTCCGTTCGCCGGCCAGGTGATCCCGGGCTTCTCCGGGGTGGTCGACGCGGGCGACGGCACGTTCTGGGCGCTGCCGGACAACGGGTTCGGCACCAAGGCGAACTCCGCGGACTTCCTGCTGCGCCTGTACCACGTGACCCCTCGCTGGCAGACCGCGGGCGGAGGGGAGGGCGCGATCGGCGTCGGCAAGTTCGTCTCGTTGCGCGACCCGGACCACCGGATCGACTTCCCGATCGTCAACGGCGCGACGCCCGAGCGCCTGCTCACCGGGGCCGACTTCGACGTCGAGTCCGTCGTGCGGGAGAAGGACGGCAGCTTCTGGATCGGCGAGGAGTTCGGACCGTTCCTGCTGCACGTCGACCCGACCGGCAAGCTCCTCGCGGCACCGGTGCCGTTCCCCGCCGGCAAGTCGCCGCAGAACCCGTACCTGCAGGTCGGCGAGACGCCCCGGATCCGGGCGAGCCGCGGGTTCGAGGCCATGGCGGGCTCGCGTGACGGCCGGTACCTGTACCCGATCACCGAGGGTGCGTTCGTCGACGACCCGGTGCAGCGCCGGCGCACGATCTCCGAGTTCGACACGATCGCGGGCACCTACACGGGTCGCACCTGGGCGTACCAGACCCACCAGGACGCGAACGTGGTCGGGGACGCGTTCATGACCGGCAAGCACGAGCTGCTGCTCATCGAGCGCGACGACTTCCAAGGTGCGGCGTCCGTGATGAAGCGCGTCTACCGCATCGACCTCGACAAGGCCGACGCCGACGGGTTCGTGCGCAAGACCCTCGTGCTGGACGCCCTGAAGATCGCGAACCCGGACCACCTCGGCTCCGGCGACGGCTACGGCACCGACGACCCGTTCTCGCTGCCGGTGCAGTCCTTCGAGACGGTCGTGCAGCTGCGCGACGGCCGTCTGCTCATCGCCAACGACAACAACTACCCGGGCAACGCCGCACGCATCCCCGGCACCCCGGACGACACGGAGATGGACGTGGTCGACCTGCGTCAGGTGCGGGCACCGGAGGCGGGCGACGTCACGGTCGTCGGCCACCGCGGCGCCAGCGGCTACCGGCCCGAGCACACCCTCGCGTCCTACGAGACGGCGATCCTGCAGTGCGCCGACTACATCGAGCCGGACCTGGTCTCGACGAAGGACGGGGTGCTCGTCGCCCGGCACGAGAACGAGATCAGCGGGACCACCGACGTGGCCGACCACGCCGAGTTCGCGGCGCGCAAGGCGACCAAGACCATCGACGGGCGCAGCGTGACCGGGTGGTTCACCGAGGACTTCACGCTCGCCGAGCTGAAGACGCTGCGCGCCAAGGAGCGGCTCCCCGCCGTCCGGCCGGCGAACGCCGCCTTCGACAAGCTCTACGAGATCCCGACGTTCGACGAGGTGCTGGACCTCGCGCGGCACTCGCTGACCTGCGACGGGCAGCCGGTCGGTGTCTACCCCGAGACCAAGCACCCGACCTACTTCGACTCGATCGGGCTGTCGCTCGAGGAGCCGCTGCTGGCCCAGCTGCGCGCGAACGGCCTGGACGACAGGCGTGCGCCGGTGTTCATCCAGAGCTTCGAGACCGGCAACCTGCGGCAGCTGGACCGGATGACCTCGGTCCGGCTCGTCCAGCTGGTCGACTGCTCGGGGGCGCCGTACGACCTCGTGGCCGCCGGCGACCCGCGCAGCTACCGCGACCTGGTGACCCGCGCGGGCCTGGCGCAGGTCGCCCGGTACGCGGACGGCGTCGGGCTGTGCAAGGACCTGATGATCCCGCGGAACGCCGACGGCACGCTCGGCGCGCCGACGTCGGTCATCCGCGACGCCCACCGCGTCGGCCTCGAGGTGCACGGCTGGACCTTCCGCCGGGAGAACCAGTTCCTCCCGGCGGACTTCCGCAGCAGCGCCGACCCCAACGCCGTCGGTGACCTCGCCGGGGAGATCCGGGTGTTCGTGGGTGCGGGCATGGACGGCCTGTTCAGCGACAACCCGGACCTCGCCGCAGCCACGGTGGGCTAGGCGCCACGGGGGAGGGCCGGCCCTGACGATCGTCGGGGCCGGCCCTGCTGCCGGTCGGCCATGACGCCCCGCACACCTGGCTACCGAGCGGATCCGACGCCGGCCGCTCGACGCCCTGACCTCAGTCGGCGCGCGTCGGTCACGATCATGGTGATCCCGAGGAACGTGCCCGACGCGAACCCGAGCAGCCAGAGCCGGACGGGTCCGCTCGTGCTGCCACCCGAGAGCTCCCTCGTCCAGCTCCCGCCCGAGTCGTGCCGCCCGACGTTCATGCAGCCGCACCGACGCAAATCCGCTTCGGCTCCGCGCCACCCGGCCCTACGCTGCCAGCGCGTCCGACGCGGGCGCACCCCGCGATCCCGGAGACGACGGTGCTGATCCGACCCGAACACCCAGACGACGTCGACGTCATCGATCGGCTGACCGTCGCCGCCTTCGAGCCGCAGTGGTTCAGCGACGGCTCCGAGGCGCCGATCATCCGACGACTGCGGGCGTCCGGTGACCTGACGCTCTCGCTGGTGGCGGAGGACGACGGCGACGTCGTGGGGCACGTCGCGTTCTCGCCCGTGACGATCGACGGGTCGCACGACGGGTGGTTCGGGCTCGGGCCGATCTCCGTCCGGCTCGACCGGCAGCGGCGGGGGATCGGTCGGGCACTCGTGGCCGAGGGCCTGCGGCGGCTGCAGGAGCTCGGTGCGCGCGGCTGCGCGCTGATCGGCGACCCGGCGATCTACGGCCGGATGGGCTTCACGGGCGACGGGCCGCTGTCGCACCTCGACCTGGACCGCGCCATCGTCCAGCACGTCACCTTCTCGGGCCCCTCGCCGCGCGGCGAGCTGCGGTTCGCGCCCGCGTTCGACGCACCAGGGCACTGAGCGCCGCCTCCCACCGGCGAAGTCGTGCGAGTGACCCTGACACGACGAACCCCGTCGACGTCTGCGGGTCGGGACGTCGTCGAGAAGCTCGAGGACCTCGTCGATCGCTCGTCGTTCATCCGCCAGCGTGCGTGGAGCGATGATCAGCGGAGGTGGACGCCGAACAGAGGACGAACGTCAGGGTTCCCTTGGACGACCCGATGGTGCCAACCTGGACGAGTGCATCACTTCTGGGTCGTCGCGCGCGGCGGCGAGCTCGACGGCGAGGTGGGGCTGCTCGGTCTCGAGAGCCACCCAGCCGGGGAGCACCTCTGGTATCGGGGAGACCACACCGCAGACGTCCCGTACGTCGTGACGGAGGAGACGACCGTGCTGCCCGATGGTCGTCTGGCCTACGTCGCCGAGCGGGAGCGAGGGCGCTCGCGCCAGACAAGCTAGAGATGGTGGTCTGGCCCGGAGGGAACCGTTCACCTTCCTGGTCTATGGTCCGGCGCATGACGAAGCCGCTGGATGTCGAGTGCCCCCGGTGCCATGCGGCGCCGGGCAAGTCCTGCCGCACGGCCGACCGCGTGAAGCGGGACCCCCACCGGCGTCGACGCGAGGCGGCGCAGCGCAAGAGCTGACTGGAGCGACTGGGCAGGCGTCGGGGCGGCGCTCCCTCGGGGCCTGACCGGACTCCACACTGCGCGCACACCCGAGGCCGACGGCGTCGCGTCGTGTTCGCGGTCTCGGCATCCGGTGTTCGTCCCGCGGACCCGGCCGGGCCACTCACGGGCTCGGTCCTTCCGCTGAACTTCACAGGCGCGCCGGCGTCGGCGCCCCACTGAAGGACGGGTGCGAGCGGTGCACATGCTCAGACTGTGTGGCCGCCCCGCGTCGATCGGCTCGACACACCCTCCGGTCCCGCAAGCCGTCCGACCGGCTGGCCGATCTCTTCTCAGCCGTGCAGCGGCGAGGCTCGGTGTCGCCGCCCTGTGTCTGACCGCCGTTCTCGTGCCGACGGCGCCGGCTCAGGCCGACGACGCCCAGATCGAGGGGTCCGGCTCCACGTGGAGCCAGGTGATCTTCGACCAGTGGATCGCCGACGTGGCGCCGCGCGGCATCAGGGTGGCGTACTCGGGCGTCGGGTCGTCCACCGGGCGCAAGGACTTCGCCAACTCCACCACTGACTTCGCCATCTCCGAGGTCCCCTACCAAGGGATCGACGAGCTGGGGAACCCCGACAACGCCAACGGCCGCGAGTACGCCTACGTGCCGATCGTGGCCGGCGGGACGGCGTTCACCTACCACCTGGAGCAGGGCGGCAAGCTGCTCACCGGCATCCGGCTGTCCGGGCCGACCATCGCGAAGATCTTCACCTCGGCGATCACCTCGTGGGCGGACCCGGCCATCGCGGCGGACAACAACGGCCGCTCGTTGCCGGACACCCCGATCATCCCGGTCGTGCGCTCCGACGGAGCCGGTGTGACTCGACAGGTCACAGCCTGGCTCGATGCCGTGTACCCGGACATCTGGCGCCGCGAGGGCCGCACCGGCGCGACCTCGTACTTCCCGACGAGCGGCCGCATGGTGGCGGCGGCCGGTTCGGACCAGGTGATGAACACCGTCGCCAACCCGGCGGGCAACGGGACGATCGGCTACGTCGAGTACTCGTACCCGACGAACAAGGGCTACCCCGTGGTGAAGCTGCTGAACACGGCCGGGTTCTTCGTCGAGCCCACGCAGTACAACGTGGCCGTGGCGCTGACGCAGGTGCAGATCAACCAGGACCAGTCCTCGCCGCTGTACCTCACGCAGGTGCTCACGGGGGTGTACGCCAACGCCGACCCGCGGGCGTACCCGCTCTCGTCGTACAGCTACATGATCCTGCCGGTCGGCTCGGCGGACCGGCGCCTGACCACCGCGAAGCGGCAGGCCTTGGCCGACCTCACCTCCTTCGCCTTGTGCGACGGGCAGTCAGAGGCGGGACCGTACGGGTACTCGCCGCTGCCGCTCAACCTGGTGCAGGCCGGGTTCGACCAGCTGGCCAAGCTCAAGGCCGCAGACCCCGCCGTCGACCTGCAGGGCCGCGACCTGACCCAGTGCCACAACCCGACGTTCGTCGCCGGCGACCTCGCCCGGAACTACCTCGCGGAGATCGCTCCTCTGCCCGCGCCGTGCGATGCCGTCGGTGCAGATCCCTGCGGCGTGCCCACGGCCCCGCTCGGCGGCGTGTCGGTGCACCTCTCCGTCCCGGCGGTCCCGGCCGTCGACGGTCTGACGCTCGGGGTGGGCGCGACGAGCCTGGCCATGGCGGGCACCCGCGGAGCCGCGTCCGTGCACGCGACGGCAGAGCTTGCGGGTCTCACGGTCACCGACACCCGGGCGGACGACCACCTGACGACGTGGCAGGTCAACGTCCAGGCGACGCCTTTCACCGGGCTCCCGGGAGTGATCGATGCGGCCTACCTCGGCTGGCGGCCGGCAGCTCCCTCGAGCACGCTCGACACCGGAAGTCCCCTGACGGTCCACGCCGGCCCGTCAGTGACGTCGATGCTCTCCGACTCCGGCAGCAGCGGGCTGTCGGCAACGCAGCTGCTGGCCGAGGCCGTGGTGCCGGGCCGAGGCACCACGACCCTGGGCGCCACTCTCGATCTTGTCGCGCCGTCGGTGACCTTGGAGGGGACGTACAGCTCGACGCTCACGGTCACGCTGGTGAGTTCCTGACTCGTCGCTTCCCGGCTCACACGCTCCGTCACACGGGTGGGCGGTCTGCTGGTGCCTCGAGCCCGACGACCGGCGTCGGGCCGAGCACCGGAAGGCACGTGCAATGGCCCTGTTCATGGACGCCCACACCATCGAGGGCGGAGTCTCGGCGAGCGACGTCGCCTCGGCCCACCAGGCCGACCTGGCGACCCAAGGCGCCTACGGCGTCAACTACGTGCGGTACTGGGTCGACGAGGCGGCAGGCAAGATCTTCTGCCTCGTCGAGGCACCGGACGCGGAGGCCGCCTCCGCCGTGCACCGCGAGGCCCACGGCCTCGTCGCCGACGAGATCTACTCCGTCGCCGAGGGTGCCTGACCCAGCAGGTCGGCAGCGACGCGGCGTCGTGCCGCGTCGCTGCCCGACTTCCTCTGCCGCGCCCAGACCGGGCGCACGACGACGAAGAAGGCGCACCACCATGGATCACCTGCACGCCGGAGCGACGACTCACGCGCTGACGGCTTCCCGACGCGAGGGACGCCCGGCGCCTCTCCGAGAGGACGTGGCCGCCGTCGCGCTCCCGCAGGACAGCCCTTCCACGCAGCTCCCGAGCGCGGTGCCTGTCCGTCCCGCCTCGGCCGAGCTGGCTGACGTCCTCGACCGGGCGGCGCACCGCGTCGCCGAGCTGGGCACGTCGGCGGAACGCCGGCTGCTCCGGGCCATGTCCGAGGTGGCAGCGCAGTCCGCGCCGGGCGCCGCCGCAGCACTGATCGCCCCGGACGGCACGGAGATCTCCCGCCAGCGCGCGTTCGGTCTGGTGCACACCCACGTCCTGGAGGTGCTCGGCCCGCGCGAGCACGCGTGGCTGCTCGAGCTCGTCGGCGGCGACCCGGGCAGGCCCGGGCGCCCGTCGGGACCGGGCTGATGGCTCGACTCGGCCGGCTTCGACCGACCGATCGAGACCCCGCGCTCCTGAGCCGTGTGCAAGGCTGCTCGGCGTGAGCGCGAGCGCACAGGAGGCGGCTCGGATCCCGCCGTCGACGCTGGTCGTCCAGCTGCTCGGACGGCCGCGCATCGACGTCGACGGCGCACCCGGGTACCGCTTGCGCAGCCGCAAGAGCTGGGCGCTCCTGGCGTTCCTGCTGCTCGGCGACAGGCCGCCCACGCGCAGCCAGCTCGCCACGCTGCTCTTCGCCGAGGCGGACGACCCCCTCGGTGCCCTGCGATGGTGCCTGGCGGAGATCCGGCGCGCGCTCGGCGCGGCGGTCGTCCTCGACGGCGACCCGGTGACGATCTCGCTACCCCTCGGCGCCACCGTGGATGTCGAGGTGCTCGTCCGTGGTCACTGGAGCGCCGCGGTCGAGCTCCCGGGCCTGGGCCACGACCTGCTCGACGGCCTCGCCCTCCAGCACGCCGACGCCTTCGAGTCGTGGTTGCTCTCCGAGCGCCGTCGGATCGCGGCCGCCACGGAGTCGATCCTGCACGAGGCCGCGCTCGGGCACCTCGCCCGTGGGGACCTCGACCGCGCGCGCGACCTGGCCGTCCGGGCTGCCGTGATGAGTCCTCTGGACGAGAACCACCAGGCGCTGCTCATCCGGCTCTACCGCCTGGCAGGCGAGGACGAGGCCGCCCGGCGCCAGTACGACGCCTGGGCCACGGTCGCCGAGCGGGAGCTCGGCTCACGCCCCGGTGCACCCGTGCTGCTCGCGATGCGGGAGGGGCCCCGGCCCGCAGGCGGTGGCGCGGGTGTCTCGATCCAGGCGGTGACCGAGGCCGGTGTCGCCGCCGTCTCCGCCGGCGCGCTGGTGGCCGGTGTGTCGTCGTTCGAGAACGCCGTCGGGCTCGCCGACCTCAGCGGCGTCGACAGCGACCGGATCTCGACGCGACTGGTGCTCGCGGAGGCTCTCATCCACACGCTGGGCGGCCTGGACGAGGCGGGCCTGACGACGTTGACCGAGGCGGAGCGCATCGCCGTCGCTCAGGGTGACCGCGAGGCCATCACCCGGGTCCAGGCGGAGGTGGGCTACGTCGACTTCCTCCGCGCCCGGTACGACCGGGCCGAACGATCGCTGACCCAGGTGCTGGCCGAGGACGCGACGTCGCCCTCGGTCCGGGCCAAGGCATTGACCTACCTCGGGTCCGTGGCCAGCGACCGCGCGGAGTACCAGCGCGCCGTCTCCCTGCTGCAGGGCGCCGTCCAGGCCTCGCGCGGCGTGGACGAGCCCCGGCGGGAGGCTTTCGCCCTGTCGATGCTCGGCCGCGTCAGCCTGCTCCGGGGCGACCTGGCCGAGGCCGCGGAGCACCTTGCCGCCGCCGGTGACCGCGCCGAGCGCGACCACTGGCTCTCGTTCCTGCCCTGGCCCCAGGCCATGCTCGGACAGGCCTGGCTCTCGCTCGGCGACCTCGATGCCGCCGCCCGCGCGCTCGAGCAGTCGTTCGCGCGGGCGTGCCAGATCGGCGACCCCTGCTGGGAGGGGATCTCGGCCCGAGGGCTGGCCATGCTCGCCGAGGCTCTGGGCGAGGTGGACCAGGCGTTCGCGGTGCTCCTGGACGCGCGAGCGCGCGCCACCCGCGTGGCCGACCCGTACGTCTGGCTCGACGTGCACATCCTCGACGCCCTGTGCGAGCTCGGAAGGCGCCACCGGCACCCGCTGACCGCGTCATGGGCGGACGCCATGCTCGACCGTGCCTCGCGGACGGGCATGCGAGAGCTGACCGTGCGGGCGATGCTCCACCAGGCCGCCTCGGGCCTCCGGGGGGACGCCGGAGCGGCCGCGCTGCTGGCGGACGACATCGACAACCCGGTGCTCTCCGCACTGGTGGCGACGGCCGACGAGCGCTGACCATCAGAGCCGGCTCGCGTGCCTCGGGTCGACCCCGATCGGGCACGACAGCACGAAGGCCCCCTCGAGAGGGGGCCCTACCTGCGGTTGTCCTGGCTCCCTCGACTGGACTCGAACCAGTAACCGTCCGATTAACAGTCGGATGCTCTGCCAATTGAGCTACGAGGGATCGTGCGGGAAGAAACTCTAGCAGCCGTCAGAGGGTGCCTCGGACGGTCAGCGGGGGAGTCCGACGGCGTCGCGGACCTCGTCCTCGGCGGCGTCGACGACGGCAGCGACGGCCGGGTCGGACAGGTCGATGGACGCATCCCCGAGGACCTGCGTGAACAGCTCGCCGCCCTCGTCGCGGCGCAGGACCACGCGGGCGCGCTGACCGCCGGGGAGTGTGACGGACAGCGCATGCACGACGGACTGCTGCACGCGCTCGCGGAAGGTCTGGGAGAACGCGAACGACCCCGGCTCCTCGGCGAACGTGAGCCGCTCGGTCTCGCCCCAGACCCAGCGCAGGGTCATGGTGCGCGTGGCGGGGTCCAGCGAGCCGTGGTCGACGTCGGACCACGGGTGGCGCACGGCCGGCCCGTCGGTGCCCAGCAGGTGCAGCGCCCGGCGTGACGCGACCGCCCAGCGTCCGTCGGTGAGCCCGGTGCTCACCAGGATCGCGTCGCCGGCCCGGAGGTCCAGGCGGGTGCGGTCGGCGGCGGGCAGTCGGCGACGGGAGAACGGGGCCACCTGTTCAACGGTACCCGTGCGTTCCGCGCGACCCGTCCGATCCGCCATGATGACAAACCAGGACACAAGTATCAGATTGCCCGGTCGAGGATCTTGGATCTCAGACGCGGCCGCCCCCGACCGCGTTCTCGGAGAGCGACGGATCGAGAGAGGTGCGTCATGAGAGCTACATATCGGGTGCTCGCCTTCCTGGTGGCGGCCGGAGTCTTCATCCAGGCGGGCGCCATCGCGTACGCCTGGTTCACCACCCTCCACGAGATCGAGGACGGCGCCGTCATCGACTCGAACTACGAGGGGAACATCGGGCACTCGCTGCACGGCACGGTCGGCATGATGGTGATCCCGGTCATCGTGCTCGCCCTGCTCATCGTCTCGTTCTTCGCCAAGTTCCCCGGCGCCGTGCGCTACGCCCTGATCCTCTTCGGGCTGGTCGCGCTCCAGATCACGCTCGCGTTCGTCGCGTTCGGGGTGCCGGCTGTGGGTGCCCTGCACGGGCTGAACGCCCTGGCGATCCTCGGGGTCGCCATCACGGCGGGCTCCCGCGTGCCCCGAGGGGTCGCGACCACCGACTCCTCCGCCCCGGCCGCCGCCACCGCCTGACCTCCGTGACCGAGCGGGAGGCGCTGGGCCGACGACGCCGCGTCGTGGCCGGCGTCGTCGCGAGCCTGCTCGTGCTCGGCCCGCTCGCCTGGTTCTGGTGGACCAGCCTGGTCCCGGCGAACGCGTCCGTGATGGACATGGGGTACCCGGACACCGGCGGCGGCCCGACGGCGACGACGGGCCCGCACGGCCACGGGACGACGGACGGGCCGACCGTGAGCGTCGCCGAGCTCACCGGCCCGTCCGCCGGCGTCCCCGACGTCGACGTCACGCTGACCGCCGAGTCCGGGCCGGTCACGGTCGGCGGGCGCACGATGCCGGGGTTCACCCTCAACGGCTCGTCCCCGGGGCCGACGATCGACGCCCAGGTGGGTGACCTCGTCCAGGTGACGCTGGTCAACCGCTCGGTCGCGGACGGCACCACGCTGCACTGGCACGGCGTCGACGTCCCCAACGCCGAGGACGGGGTCGCCGGCGTCACGCAGGACGCCGTCCCGGTGGGCGGCTCGCACGTCTACCGGTTCGTCGTCGACCACCCGGGCACGTACTGGTACCACTCGCACCAGGTCTCGCACGCGCAGGTGCGCGGGGGGCTGTTCGGCGTGCTCGTGGTGCACCCGGTCGCCGACGACCACGCCGCCGAGGTGGTGGCCGCGGTCCACAGGTACGGGTCGACGCCGACGGTCGACGGGTCCACCGACGACCTGCGCACCGACGCGGCGCCGGGTGACCGGGTCCGGGTCCGCGTGGTCAACACGGGCTCCGGGGTGCTGCGGGCGTGGGTGCCGGGCGCGCCGTTCCGGCTGCTCGCCGTCGACGGCCGGGACCTCCACGAGCCCGGGCCGGTGGACGCCCAGGCCGTCGTCCTCGCCGGTGGTGGGCGGGCCGACCTCGAGGTGACGGTGCCCGACGACGGCACCTCGGTCCGCGTCCGCCTCGGGTCGCTCTCGGTGGTCGTCGGGCCGTCCGGCGACGCCCCCGACGGCGACGACCCCCGCACCTACCTGGACCTGCTCTCGTACGGCACACCGACGGACGTGGGGTTCGACCCGCGCGCGGTCGACCGCCGGTTCACGTACGCGATCGGGCGCCGACCCGGATTCGTCGACGGCCGCCCGGGCCTGCAGTGGACCATCAACGGGCACACCTACCCCGACGTGCCGATGTTCGTCGTGAGCGAGGGCGACGTCGTGCGGATGACGCTGCGCAACACCAGCGGCCAGGCCCACCCGATGCACCTGCACGGCCACCACCTCCTCGTCCTGTCGCGCGACGGGACGCCGTCCACGGGCAGCCCGTGGTGGGCCGACTCGCTGGAGCTGGCCGCGGGCCAGACCTACGAGGTCGCGTTCGTCGCCGACAACCCCGGCGTCTGGATGGACCACTGCCACAACCTGCCGCACGCCCAGCAGGGCCTCGTGGCGCACCTGGCGTACACGGGCGTGACCGACCCGTACGTGCTCGGGGGAGAGTCCGACAACGCCCCTGAGTGAGCGTCGGTAGGGTGTGCGGTGCCTCGGGGCAGTAGCTCAGCCGGTCAGAGCAGCGGACTCATAATCCGTGGGTCGTGGGTTCAAGCCCCACCTGCCCCACCATCTCCCGAGCCCTCCGGTCGCCGGACCGCCCGACTCCTGCCACGATCTCGGGCACGGTCATGTGACGGAGGAGCAGACGATGGTCTCGGCGAGCGGAACGGCGAACGCGCAGCGGTCCTGGGAGCTGGCGGCCCGGGCGGGGTACGCGGTCAGCGGCGTCCTGCACGTGCTGATCGGCTTCCTCGCGCTGCGGGTGGCGTTCGGGAGCCCCGGACAGGCGGACCAGTCGGGCGCCCTGAGCACGATCGCGGCGACACCGTTCGGCGGTCTCGTCCTGTGGTTCTCGGTGCTCGCCTTCCTCGCGCTCGGTGCGTGGCAGGTGGCCAAGGCGATCCACGGCGGCTCGCCGACGTCCGCGGGAGGGGGAGGCGGCGGCGCGGGCGACCGGGCGAAGGCCGTGGGGCGCGCGGTGGTCTACCTGGCGCTGGCGTTCGCGGCGCTGAGCTTCGCGCGCGGCGGCGGGACCTCCAGCTCGCAGCAGACCGCCGACCTGACGACGAAGCTCATGGGCGCACCCGGCGGCCGGCTGCTGGTCGGTGCTGTGGGCCTCGCGATCGTCGTCGTGGGCGGGTACCACGTGTACAAGGGCTGGACCAAGAAGTTCCTCGAGGACCTCCACCGGCTGCCCTCGGGGGTGGCCGGCCCGGCGGTCCGTCGCCTCGGCGTCGCCGGGTACGTGCTCAAGGGCGTGGCACTCGGGATCGTCGGAGTGCTGTTCGTCACGGCCGCCGCCAAGGCCGACCCGTCGAAGGCGACGGGGCTCGACGGGGCGCTGCACACCCTGCGTGACCAGCCCGCGGGGGTCGCGCTGCTGGTCATCGTGGCCCTCGGGTTCGTGGCCTATGGCGTGTACTCGTTCGTTCGCGCCCGGTATGGCCGGATATAAATCACCCGTTTGCGCGCGAAACGTGCGGGGGCGGTTGTTGCACGGGTGTCCAGTTTCGGGCATAGTTCCTGTCGTCAGCGAAAACGGCAAACCCGCCGCAAGGTGGGGACGCAAAGCCACGGGACCCATGGGGTCAGCCGAGCTACCGAACGACAGGAGAACAGTCATGGCTGTCACCACCACCGAGGCCCCCCTCTCGCAGGGCGCTCTGCTCACGCCGGGCGAGGTTGCCGTGCTCTTCCGCGTCGACCCGAAGACGGTCACGCGCTGGGCCCAGGCCGGCAAGCTCTCGGCCGTCCGTACCCTGGGCGGCCACCGCCGCTTCCACGAGTCCGAGGTGCGTCAGCTCCTCACCGGCGTTCCCACGCAGCGCGCGGCGGAGTGACCTCAGGTCTCATCCAGCTCACGAGAAGGCCCCTCCCGATGTCGGGAGGGGCCTTTCTCCTGCTCGGCGGGCGCACCTAGAAGACCACCGGGTCGCGCACGATCGGGCAGGTCATGCAGTGCCCGCCTCCGCGCCCGCGGCCCAGCTCGGCGCCGCGGATCTCGATGACCTCGATGCCCGCGGCCCGCAGCAGGGCGTTCGTCGTGGTGTTGCGGTCGTAGGTGAACACGACGCCCGGCTCGACGGCGACCGCGTTGTTGCCGCTGTCCCACTGCTGCCGCTCGGACGCGTAGACGTCGCCGCCCGTCTCGATCACACGCAGCGCCGGCAGACCGAGCGACCGGGCCACCACGTCGACGAACCGGGCGGTGCCCTCGTCGGTGATGTGCACCTGACCGCCGTCGGCCGGCCGCAGCGTGAAGCTGTGGATCGCGTCGACGATCTTCGGGTAGAGCGTCACCACGTCGCGGTCGGCGAAGGTGAAGACCGTGTCCAGGTGCATCGCCGCCCGCAGCCGCGGCATCCCCGCCACGACGACGCGCTCGGCGGCGCCCTGGGCGAACAGGGCGGCGGCCAGCTGGGTGATCCCCTGACGCGACGTGCGCTCGCTCATGCCGACCAGCACGGTGCCGTTGCCGACGGGCATGACGTCCCCGCCCTCGAGGGTCGAGCGGCCCCAGTGCCGCTCCGGGTCGCCCCACCAGACCGTCGAGCCGGTGAAGTCGGGGTGGAACAGGTAGACGGCCTTCATCAGCAGCGTCTCGTCGTGCCGGGCCGGCCAGTACAGCGGGTTGAGCGTCACCCCGCCGTAGAGCCAGCACGTGGTGTCCCGCGTGTACAGCGTGTTGGGCAGGGGCGGCATGACGTACTCGCGCGCGTCGGGGGAGTACTCGGCGAGGGCGAAGTGCGCGTCGTCGAAGCCGCCGGTCACGTCGCCGGTGGCCAGGCCGCCCACGAGGAACTCGGCCAGGCGGCGCGGATCCAGACGCTCCAGGAACTCGCGCGCGTCGTCCACCAGCTCGAGGCCCACCACGTCCGGCACGATCTTGCGGTCCAGCAGCCAGTCCCTCGCGCCGCGCACGGCCATGGTCTGCGCCAGCACCTCGTGCAGCTCGAGCACCTCGACGTCGCGCGCACGCAGCTGGTCGACGAACGCGCGGTGGTCGCGGATCGCGTTCTCCACCCAGAGCACGTCGTCGAACAGCAGGTCGGCCGCGTTGGTGGGGGTCAGGCGCCGGTGCGCGAGGCCGGGCTCGCAGACCAGCACCTTGCGCAGCCGGCCGACCTCGGAGTGCACGCCGTTCGTGAGGACGGTGTTCGGCATCGCGGACCCTTCCGGCTGACGGCGCGTGCCGTCACGCTACCGCCGGGCCGGTCAGCGCACCGTGGCGAGCACCGCGGCGCGGACGTCCTCCAGCGTGCGGTCCGGCTGGAAGACCAGCCACTCCAGGCCCGCCAGCAGCGTGGCGCCGAACAGGGCCGACGCGGTGAGGAACGGGTCGCGCTCGGGCCAGGTCTCGGCCACGACCGCCGCGAACGTGCCCATCGACTCGTCCCGGACCAGCCGGATCGAGTCCTGCCAGCTGCGGCCGGTGCGGAACGTCTCGGCCACCATGAGCTTGGCGAAGTCCGGGTGCGCCCGGATCTGCGTGAGCAGCTCGGTGACCAGCGACTCGAGCGCTTCCCGGCCGTGCAGGCCCTCCGCCGCGCCGCGCAGGGCGGCGGTCAGCCGGCCCACGCCCTCGGTGATGATCGCCTCGAACAGCCCCGACTTGGAGCCGAAGTTGTAGAACACGCTGCCCTTGGCGACGCCGGCCGCGGTGGCGATGTCCTCGACCGACGTGGCCGTGAAGCCGCGGTCGGCGACGAGGGCAAGCGCCGCCTCGACGATGTGCTCCCTGGTGGCCGACGTGCGCATGGGCGTCAGCCTCTCAGATGCTCAGCGCGGGGTGCAGGCGAGCCACGGTCCACGTCCGCAGGCGCCCGGCCTTCCACGACGTCACGGCGAGCGACGCCACGGTCAGCCCCAGCAGGTACGCCACGGCGGTCCAGAGGCGGGCGTCGGGCGTGCCGGTGATGAGGTCGCGCAGGCCCTCGACCGCGTAGGTCATGGGCAGCACCGGGTGGATGGCCTGGAAGAACGCCGGCGTCGTCTCCACGGGGTACGTGCCGCTGGCGGACGTGATCTGCAGCATGAGCAGCGCGATCGTGGCCACCTTGCCCGCGGCGGACCCGAGCACGGCGAGCAGCATCTGCTGGACGGCGAGGAACGTCGCGGCGACCAGCAGCAGGAACGCGACCGTGCCCACCGGGTGCCCGATGTTCAGGCCGAGCCCGATGCCGACCACGCCGAGCAGCAGCGCCACCTGGCCGGCGCCGATCACCAGCGAGGGGAGGTAACCGGCGAGCGCGACGCGCAGGCCCGACGCGGGCGTGGCCAGCGCGCGGGTGGGCAACGGCCGCAGCAGCAGCCACGTGATCAGTCCGCCGACGAACAGGGCCAGCGGGATGAACAGCGGGGCGAACCCCTCCCCGAGGCTCGCGGCGGGGGCCACGTCCTCGTCGTCGATGGCGACCGGCGTGGCCAGCGCGTCCGCCCGGGCGGTGCGCTGCGCGTCGGTGTCGTCGGGGATCTGCGTCGCGCCGTCGGTCAAGCCGTCGGCCAGCTGCTGCGCGCCGCCGCCGAGCGCGCCGGACCCGTCGGCCACCTGGGCGGCGCCGTCCGCGAGCTGCGTGGTGCCGGTCGCCAGCGTGGAGGCGCCCGCGGAGAGGGTGTCGGCGCCCGCGGCGGCCTGCTGCGCCCCGGAGGCGAGCGTGGACGCGCCGGCCGAGAGGTCGGCCGACGAGTCGGCGAGCGTCCCGAGCCCGGCGCTCAGGGCCTGCGCGCCGCCGGCCACCTGGGTCGCGCCGGCGTCGAGCGCGTGCAGCTGCGCGGTCATCGCCGTGACGTCGTCCGCTGACGGCAGGGTCGTGCCCGCCAGCCCGGCCAGGAGCGCGGCCGCGCTGGTGTCGCCGGCGGCGGCGCGCGCCGAGAGGTACGCCGTGACCTGGCTCAGGCCCGTGGAGAGCGCGGGCAGCTGTCCGGTGAGGGCGTCGACCTGCTGGGTGGCCGTGTGGACCCCGTCGGCGACCGACTGCGCGCCGGACGCCAACGAGGTGCTCGAGCCGGCGGCCGTGCGCGCGCCGGCGGAGAGCTGCGACGCGCCCGAGGCCAGCTGCCCCGCGCCGCCGGCCACCTGCCCGACGCCGCTGTCCAGCGTGGCGGCACCCGACGCGAGCCGGGACGCACCGTCGCGGGCGTCGGCGGCACCATCGGCCACCTGCCGGGCACCGTCGCTGAGCCGGGTCGACGCGTCGCGCAGAGAGATGGCGCCGTCGGCGGCCTGCAGCATGCCGTCGCGCGCCGAGCCCAGCCCGATCAGCACCTGGTCGACGGCCTCCTCGCCGGCGGTCGCGGCGACGGCGTCGCGCACGTGGTCCATGGCCGAGCGCCCGAGCGTGGTGCCGATGAAGGAGTTGGCGTCGTTGTAGGTGACGTCGATCTGGGCGGCGGTGGGGTCGTCGCCGCCCGCCGACACGAGGTCGGCCGAGAAGTCGGTCGGGATCGTGACCGCGAAGTAGTAGTCGCCGTCGCGCACGCCCGCGGCCGCGCCGGCGGCGTCGGTGACCACCCAGTCGAGCGCGGCGCCGTCGGTGAGCTCGTCGGTGAGGTCCTGGCCGGCGGTCACGCGCGTGCCGTCGCGGTCCGCGCCGGCGTCGGCGTTGACCAGCGCGACCGGCATGGCGTCCAGGTGCCCGGTGGGGTTCCAGAAGGCCCAGAGGTAGAGCGCGCCGTACAGGAGCGGGACCAGCAGCATCGCGGCGACCGCGAGCCGGGGGAGCCGGCCCCGGCGGAACCGGCGCAGCTCGGTGCCGGACGTGAGGGAGAGCATGACGATCCTTCAGTCGGTGAGGTCGGTGAGGTCGGTGAGGTCGGTCGGGGCCGACACGGGTACGACGGTCCAGGCGGTGCCGGCGGCCTCGTCGGCCGCCGCGCAGGAGGCGACGACCGTCACCCCGGTGGCGGCGATGGCCTCGAGCCGGTCCCAGACGATCCGGCGGCGGGCGCGGTCGTGCACCTGGTCGACGTCGTCGACCACGAGCAGGCCGGGCCGCTGGGCCATCGCGAGCGCGATGCGCAGCAGCAGGGCGTCGACCTCGTCGAGGTGCCAGACGACGGTGCCGGCGTCCGGGACCGGTCGGTCGCCGAACACGGGCGCGAGCACCGCGTCGACCCGGCGCTGGTCGGCGCGGGCGGCCCGGCGGTACCACGGGGCGAGCCACGCGAGCCGCTCGCGAACGTGGTCGCCGACCGTCACGGAGTCGTCGAGCTCGTCGACCCCGGCGAAGCCCGCCACGGCGGCCTCGCGCTGCACCTGCCCGCGGTGCCGGGGCAGCCGGTGCCCGAGCACGACGAGGTCGCAGGACGCGTCCGGGACCATCCGCCCGGCGAGAGTGAGCAGCAGGCTCGTGCGCCCGGCGCCCTGGGGACCCTGGATGAGCGTGAGGGCGCCGGCGGCGAGGTCGAGGTCGACCGGGCCGTAGACCGCGCCCCGGTCGGCGTGCAGCTGCAGCGCGCGGGCGCGCACGGCCGGCGGTGGTGCATCGGCCTGCGGTGCATCGGCCTGCGGTGCGTCCGCCTCGGGGGCGACGATCTCGGGTGCGGCAGTCATCCGTAGAACTCCTTCTTAACTGACCGGTCAGTACAAAGACTAGACCGATCCGACCCTCCCGACCCGTCGGGCGTGGTGTCTCGCTCCTCACACTCGGCGCCCGCGCCGCCCGTCGGGGCCGATGTCCACCTCGTCGGCTCGTCGGCCGTGCGAGGATCGGCGCATGGCGATGCGAGAGATCCGGACTGTCGGAGACCCCGTCCTGCGCACCCCCTGCGACCCGATCACGACGATCGACGACCGCGTGCGCGGACTCGTCGAGGACCTGCTCGAGACCGTGGACACCGACGGGCGCGCCGGCCTGGCCGCGAACCAGATCGGCGTCAGCCTGCGCGCGTTCTCCTGGAACATCGACGACGAGGTGGGCTACGTGCTCAACCCCGTCATCGTCGAGCTGTCCGAGGACGAGTACCAGGACGGCGACGAGGGCTGCCTGTCGGTCCCGGGGCTCTGGTACCCGACGCACCGGTCCTGGTACGCGCGGGTGGTCGGCACGGACCTGGACGGCAAGGAGGTCGTCGTCGAGGGCGTCGAGCTCATGGCCCGCTGCCTGCAGCACGAGGTCGACCACCTCGACGGCATGCTCTACCTCGACCGTCTGGAGCGGTCGGTGCGCAAGAAGGCGATGCGGGCGATCCGCGACACGCTCTAGCCGCTGGCGCTCACCTGGATCGTCGGGCATGCTGTCCCCAGCACGCCGCGAGACCGTTGCGTACTCCTGAGATGTGACTGAGGTCGTTGGGGAAGGCGAACCTCGAGCCCGTTCAGGAGGACGACATGGCAGGTGCGATCACCCGCGGTGTACTTTTCGTGCACTCTGCGCCGCGCGCGCTGTGCCCCCACGTGGAGTGGGCGGCCGGCAACGTGCTGGGCACCCGCGCCACGTTCGACTGGACGGCGCAGCCGGCCGGCCCCGGCTTTTACCGAGCCGAGCACTCGTGGCAGGGGCCGCAGGGCACCGGCGCGCGGCTGGCGTCCGCCCTGCGCGGCTGGGCGCACCTGCGCTACGAGATCACCGAGGAGGCCAGCCACGGCGTCGACGGCTCCCGGTGGAGCCACACGCCCGAGCTGGGGATCTTCCACGCGGCCACCGACGTGCACGGCAACATCGTGGTGCCCGAGGACCGCATCCGGGCCGCGCTCGAGCACGCCGCCGACCCGCTGCGCCTGCGCACCGAGCTGGACCTCGCGCTCGGGCAGGCGTGGGACGACGAGCTCGAGCCGTTCCGCTACGCCGGTGCGGGCGCGCCCGTGCGCTGGCTGCACCGCGTGGGCTGACCGGCCCCCCGGACAGACGAGAGAGCCTCGGTCGCCGTCGTGGCGACCGAGGCTCTCGTCGTTCGCTCAGACCGATGCGACGACCAGCGCCACGTTGTGGCCGCCGAACCCGAACGAGTTGTTCACCGCGGCGATGTCGCCGTCGCGCAGGGCGCGGGGCTTGTCACGCACCAGGTCCAGCACCAGCTCGGGGTCGGGGTTCTCCACGTTGATGGTCGGCGGGGCCTGCCGGTCGTGCAGCGCGAGGACCGTGAAGATCGTCTCCAGCGCGCCCGCGCCGCCCAGCAGGTGGCCGGTCATCGACTTGGTGGCCGAGAGCGCGACGTGGTCGGCCTCGTCGCCCAGCAGGCCACGGATGGACCGCGCCTCGATGAGGTCGCCCACCACGGTCGAGGTGGCGTGCGCGTTGACGTGCACGACGTCGAGCCGGTCGACGCCGGACTCCTCGAGCGCCGCGCGCATGGCGCGGATCTGCCCGTCGCCCGAGGGCTCCGGGGAGGTGATGTGGTAGCCGTCGGCGGACAGGCCGACGCCGGCGATGCGGGCGTAGACGCGCGCGCCGCGGGCGGCGGCGTGCTCGGCGCTCTCGAGCACCACGACGCCGGCCCCCTCGCCGAGGACGAAGCCGTCGCGGTCGACGTCGTAGGGACGCGAGGCGCCCTCGGGGTCGTCGTTGCGCAGCGACAGGGTGCGCGACGCGGCGAACGCGGCGATCGGCATCGGGTGGATCGTGGCCTCGGTGCCGCCGGCGACGACGACGTCGGCGCGGCCCGAGCGGATCATCTCCACGCCGTAGCCGATGGCCTCGGCGCCCGAGGCGCACGCGGACACCAGGGCGTGCGCGCCGGCGCGGGCACCCAGCTCGAGCGAGACGTAGGCCGTGGGGGAGTTGGGCATGAGCATGGGCACGGTCATGGGCAGGATGCGGCGGGCACCCTTCTCCTTGAGCGTGTCCCAGGCGTCCAGGGTGGTCCAGATGCCGCCGATGCCCGACGAGACGACGGCGCCGAGCCGGTCGCCGTCGACCTCGGGGGAGCCCGCGTCGGCCCACGCCTCGCGCGCCGCGATGATCGCGTACTGCGCGGACGGGTCCATCTTCTTGAGCTCGGGCCGCGGGAGCACGTCCTCGGGCTTGACCTTGATGGTCGCCGCGAATGTCACGGGCAGGCCGTAGGTCTCGACCCAGTCGTTGTCGAAGGGCCGGGCGCCGGACTCGCCGGCGAGCGCGGCGGCCCAGGTGCTGGGGACGTCCCCGCCGAGAGGCGTGGTGGCTCCCAGTCCGGTGACGACGACGTCGGGTACGTGGCTCATCGGTGCTCCTGGTCGGGCGGTCGAGAGGGTGGTCGGTCCCGGGCGAAGATGCCCGGGACCGACCCGGCGGTGCAGGCTCAGGCCTGCGCGCCCGTGATGAACGAGACGGCGTCGCCGACGGTCGCGAGGTTCTTGACCTCGTCGTCGGGGATGCGCACGTCGAACTTCTCCTCGGCGAGCGTGACGATCGTCATCATCGACAGGGAGTCGATGTCGAGGTCGTCGGTGAAGGACTTCTCGGGCAGGACGGAGTCGGTGGGCAGCCCGGTCTCCTCGCTGACGATCTCGGCCAGTCCGGCCAGGATCTCCTGCTCGCTGTACGCCATCGGTGTCTCCTCGTGTCGGGTCGTGCTGCTTCGCGGATGAAGCGGTGGGGTCGGACGAACGGTACAACCGGGGGGTCGCACCTCGGTGGTTCAGGGCAGGACGACGACCTGCGCGGCATAGACCAGGCCGGCGCCGAAGCCGATCTGCAGGGCGAGCGCGCCGCTCGCGACCTGGCCCTCGCGGAGCAGGCGCTCGGCGGCCAGCGGGATCGAGGCGGCGGACGTGTTGCCGGTGTCGGCGATGTCGCGGCCGACGACGACCGTGTCCGGGAGCTTGAGCGTCTTGATCATCTGGTCGATGATCCGCATGTTCGCCTGGTGGGGGATGAACGCCTCGATGTCCTCGGCGGTCACCCCGGCGGCGTCCATGGCCTTCTGCGCGACCGGCGCCATCTGCCAGACGGCCCACTTGTAGACGCTGGGGCCCTCCTGACGCAGCGTCGGCCAGCCGGCGCCCTCGTCGCGCGTGGCGAGCCACGAGTGCGTCTGCCGGATCGCCTGCGCCTGGCTGCCGTCGGAACCCCAGATCGTCGGGCCGATGCCGGGGGTGTCGGACGGGCCGATGACGACCGCGCCGGCCCCGTCGCCCAGCAGGAACGAGATCGAGCGGTCGGTGGGGTCGATGAACTCGCTCATCTTCTCCGCGCCGATCACGAGCACGTGCCGGGCGGTCCCGGCGCGGACCAACGCGTCGGCCTGGCCGATCCCGTAGCAGTAGCCCGCGCACGCGGCCGAGATGTCGAACGCGGCCGCCGGGGTGGCGCCGATGCGGTCCGCGATGATCGCGGCGCCGGCGGGCGTCTGGTGGAAGTAGGTGACCGTGGAGAGGATCACGACGTCGATGTCCGCGCCGGTGAGCCCCGCGTTCGCGATCGCCTGCCGCGCGGCGGCCTCGGCGAGGTCGAGCACGTCGGTGCCGGCCTCGGCGCGGCGGCGCGTGATGATCCCGGTGCGCTGCCGGATCCACTCGTCCGAGGAGTCGATGGGTCCGACCAGCTCGTCGTTGGGCACGACGCGCTCGCCGCGGACGCCCCCGAGGCCGAGGATGCGGGTGTGCGCCGGTCCGGTGGCCTGCGTGAGGGTGGGACGGGTCACGACGGGTTCTCCAGGCTGCTCGCGGGGTGGGCGTGCCGACGGACCAGATCACGCGCGGCGTCCAGGTCGGCGGGGGTCTTGACGGCGACGGTCTCGACCCCGGGCAGCGTACGCCGGGCCAGCCCGGTGAGCACGCCTGCCGGGGCGACCTCGAGCAGGCCGGTGACGCCGAGCTCGAGCAGCGTGGCCTGGCACAGGTCCCAGCGGACCGGGTTGGCCACCTGCGCGACGATCAGCTCGAGCGCCCGCGCGCCGGACGGCGTCACGGTCCCGTTGGAGTTGGTCAGCAGGCGCACCTGGGGCTCGCCGGGGCTCACGTCGTCGGCCGCCGCCCGCAGCTCCGCGACCGCGGGCGCCATGTGCTCGGTGTGGAACGCGCCGGCCACCTGCAGGGCCACGACGCGGGCGCGGGCCGGGGGAGCGGCCGCGAACGCGGCGAGCGCGTCGAGCGTGCCCGCGGCGACCACCTGCCCGCCGCCGTTGACGTTCGCGGGGACCAGGCCGTGCGTCGCCAGGGCCGCGAGGACCTCGTCGGCGTCGCCGCCGAGCACCGCGCACATGCCGGTCGGGGTCACGGCGGCGGCGCGCGCCATCGCGGCGCCCCGCACGGCCACCAGGCGCAGTGCCTCGTCATCGGTCAGCACGCCGGCGATCGCCGCCGCGGCCAGCTCGCCGACGGAGTGCCCGGCCGTGACGCCGACCACCCGCTGCGCCGCGTTCGCGAGGGCGTCGTCGGCGTCGAGGTCGAGGACCGCGCGCAGGCTCGCCAGGGCGGAGGCCACGAGCAGCGGCTGCGCCACCGCGGTGTCCCGGATGGTGTCGGCGTCCGACGTGGTGCCGTGGGCGACCAGGTCGAGACCGGTCGTGCGGGACGCCCGCGCGATCGACTCGGCGACGGACGGCAGCTCGAGCCATGGGGCGAGCATGCCGGGGGACTGGGCGCCCTGACCGGGGCAGACGACTGCGAGCACCCGACCACTCTGCCTGGCCGGGCGGTCGCGCCCGGCTCACGGCGTGCACCAACCTTCTCGGACGCCCTTGTGCGACTCCTACAACACCTCAGCGCGCGCTGACGGTCGGCTCCGCCGCCGCGGCGTCCAGCCGACCGAGCGCCAGGGCGGTCTGTAGGACGTAGGACTCGCGGGCGTCGAGGGGGTCCCACCCGGTCACGTCGGACACGCGACGCAGGCGGTAGCGCACCGTGTTCGGGTGCACGTAGAGGGTGCGCGCCGCGGCCTCGAGCGACCGGCCGGTGCCCAGGTACGCCGACAGCGTCTCCAGCAGGGAGCCCGGGCTGGCCGCCAGCGGCGCGTACGCCTGCGCGACGAGCGCCGAGCGCGCGGTCACGTCACCGATGAGCACGCGCTCGGGCAGCAGCTCGTCGGCCTGCACCGGACGGGGCGCCTGCTCCCAGGCGGGAGCCGCCAGCAGCCCCGCCAGCGCGGCGCGCGCCGACCGTGCCGAGTCCGTGAGGTCTCCGACCACGGGCCCGATGACCACGGGCCCGGGGCCGAACCGGGACAGCAGGGTGCTCGCCGCGGCGCGCAGGTCGCCCTCGCCGCCGAGGAACACCACCAGGCGGTCGCCCTGGATGCCCACGAGCGCGTCGTCGGCGGCCCGGCGGGTGGCCCGGCGCAGCTCGGCGGCGCGCACGTCGTCCAGGGCCGAGGTCGTCGTGCCGACCATGACCAGCGTCGATCCCCGCCCGCTCCACCCAAGCGCGGCGATGCGCGAGCGCAGGGCGTCGTCGACGTCGCCCCGTACCAGCGCGTCCACCACGAGCGCCTCGAGGCGGGCGTCCCAGGCGCCGCGCACCTCGGCGGCGCGCGCGTAGACCTCCGCCGCGGAGAACGCGACCTCCCGGGAGTACCGCAGGACGGCCTCCCGCACCTCGCGCTCGTCGCCGGGCGCGGCCAGGCGGTCGCTGTGGGTCTCGACCACGTCGACGACGACGCGCACGAGCTGGAGCGTGTGCTGCAGGGAGATGGACCGGGTCAGCTCGGGGGGCGCGGCCGCGAAGATGTCGCCGACGCCGTGCGGCGGCCGCGTGGGCTCCGCGAACCAGGTGACGAACGCCGTGATGCCGGCCTGGGCCACGAGCCCCACCCATGAGCGGTCCTCGGCCGGCAGCGCGCGGTACCACTCGAGGTCGTCGTCCAGCCGTCGCATCGCCGCCGCGGACAGCAGCCCCGCGCTGTCGCGCACCCGGCGCTGCGTCTCCGGTCCGCCCCGGGCCTCGAGCACGGGTGCCCGTCCGCGCGTCGGTGTCGTCCGCCGCCGGGCCCGGGCGGGGGCCGACGGCGCGTCCGCCTGGTCGGGTGCGGCGGCGGGGGTGGTGCCCGTCCCGTGCGCGGTGCTCGACATGGGGCGAGCATAGAGTCGGGCCTTGTGGGAAGTCGACAAACGCGGCCCTCGCGCGAGCGCACCCGAGGTGTGAGGTATCCCCGGAGCCGGGTGGCTCCGGTCGGTAGCGGATAGGGTCGCGTCATGGCACTCCTGCCCCGACTGCGTCAGCTCATGCGACGGCCGACCTCGGCCTCGCGGGTCGGCGCGCGCCGACCGACGAAGGTCGCACGCCGTGGCGACACGCTCCACGAGGACGCTCTGCGCTCCATGCTCAGCGACGATCCGAACAACGAGCGGGCCTTCGTCGCGCTGGCGGAGATCGTCCGGCGCCGCGCCGCCGACTCGACCGCGCCCGACGGCGACCCGCTCGCCGCGACGCCTGACGACACCGAGCGGCAGCGCGCTGCGGACCTGGCCGTCTGGGCCCTGGGCGAGGAGCTCGCCGGCAACCCGCGCGCCTGGTACCCGCTCATCGAGGTGGCCCGGCTGTCGGTGCACGACGACCACGAGGGCACGCTGCGCCGGCTCACCACGGCCGCCGAGCGGGACCCGTCGGGGCGCGCCCTGGTCGAGGCTCTTGCCCTCCTGCGCAGCGCCGGGCTGCCCGTCGACGCCCTCGGGCTCGGCGTCGGGCACTGGCGCCCCCGCGAGCACGACCCCGAGGTCGCTCGCCAGCTCGTGCTCGCGTCGATCGAGGCCGGGCGCCCCCTCGAGGCCAAGCAGCACATCGCCGCGCTCGACCTCTACCCGGACCAGAAGGCCGTCGCGGACCTCAAGGCCGAGCTCGCCCGGGACGTCGCGCACGCCGAGCAGACCATCACCGGCACCTGACGCCGGGAACGACGAAGGCCCGGGCTCGTGGAGCCCGGGCCTTCGTCGTTCGTCCGTCGGTCAGCTGTCGCCGCCCGCGTTGCCGGAGGTGCCCGCCGTGACGTCGTACAGGCGGTAGCGCTCGATCGCCTGGGCGGGCGCCTCGTGGCTGACCGCACCCGTGCGGGCGAGCTGCTGGAGCACCCGCACGGCCGTGGACGGTCCGTCGATCTTGAAGTGCCGACGAGCCGCCGCGCGGGTGTCCGAGAAGCCGAAGCCGTCGGCGCCCAGCGTGGCGTACGGGCCGGGGATCCACGCGCGCACCTGGTCGGCGACGAGGTGGTCGAAGTCCGTCGTCGCGACGAACGGCCCCTCGGCGCCCTGCAGCTTCTGCGTGAGGTACGGGACCCGCTCCTCCTCGCCCGGGTGCAGGTAGGCCTGCTGGTCCGCGGCGAGACCGTCGCGGCGCAGCTCGTTCCAGCTGGTCACGGACCAGACCGCGGCCTGCACGCCCCAGTCCTCGGCCAGCAGCTTCTTGGCCTCGAGCGCCCACGGCACCGCCACGCCCGACGCGAGGATCTGGGCGCGCGGCCCGTCGCCCTCGGCCGGTGCGACCAGGTGGATGCCGCGCAGGATGCCCTCGACGTCGACGCCCTCGGGCTCCGCCGGCTGCTGCATCGGCTCGTTGTACACGGTGAGGTAGTAGATGACGTCGCGGTCGCGACCGTCGCCCTCGCCGTACATGCGCTCGATGCCGTCCCGCACGATGTGCCGGATCTCGTACCCGTACGCCGGGTCGTAGTGCACGACGTGCGACATGGTGCCGGCCAGTAGCGGCGAGTGACCGTCCGCGTGCTGGAGGCCCTCGCCGGTCAGCGTGGTGCGGCCGGCCGTGGCGCCGATGAGGAAGCCACGGGCCATCTGGTCGCCGGCGGCCCAGAACTGGTCGCCGGTGCGCTGGAACCCGAACATCGAGTAGTAGAAGTAGAACGGGATCAGCGGCTCGCCGTGCGTCGCGTACGACGTGCCGACGGCCTGGAACGCCGACGCCGACCCGGCCTCGTTGATGCCCGTGTGCATGATCTGGCCGGACTCGGACTCCTTGTAGGAGAGCATGAGCTCGCGGTCCACGGCCATGTAGTTCTGGCCGTTCGTGTTGAAGATCTTGGCGCTCGGGAAGATCGAGTCCAGGCCGAAGGTGCGGGCCTCGTCGGGGATGATCGGCACCAGGCGGTGGCCGAACTCCTTGTCCCGCACGAGGTCCTTGAACAGGCGCACCAGCGCCATGGTCGTGGCGACCTCCTGGTGCCCCGAGCCCTTGGCCAGGCCGTCGTACACCTTGGGGTCGGGCAGGGTCAGGGGCTTGTGCGTCGTGCGACGCTCGGGCACGAACCCGCCCAGCTGGCGGCGACGCTCGAGCATGTACTGGATGCCCTCGTCCTCGGCGCCCGGGTGGAAGTACGGCGGGACGTACGGGTTCTCGTCGATCTGCTCGTCCGTGATCGGGATGTGCAGCGAGTCGCGCAGCGTCTTGAGGTCGTCGGACTTCAGCTTCTTCATCTGGTGCGTGGCGTTGCGCCCGGCGAAGCCCGAGCCCAGGCCGTAGCCCTTGATGGTGTGCGCCAGGATGACGGTCGGCTGCCCCGTGTGCTCGCGGGCGGCCTTGTAGGCGGCGTAGATCTTGCGGTAGTCGTGCCCGCCGCGCTTGAGCGCCCAGATCTCGTCGTCCGTCATCTTCTCCACGAGCTGCTTGGTCCGCGGGTCGCGGCCGAAGAAGTTCTCGCGGATGAACGCGCCGTTCTCGGCGCGGTACGTCTGGAAGTCGCCGTCGGGCGTCGTGTTCATCAGGTTGACGAGCGCACGGTCCTTGTCGGCGTTGAGCAGGGCGTCCCACTCGCGGCCCCAGATGACCTTGATGACGTTCCAGCCCGCGCCGCGGAACTGCGCCTCGAGCTCCTGGATGATCTTGCCGTTGCCGCGGACCGGGCCGTCGAGGCGCTGCAGGTTGCAGTTGACCACGAACGTGAGGTTGTCCAGGCCCTGCTGGCCGGCCAGCTGGAGCATGCCGCGCGACTCGGGCTCGTCCATCTCGCCGTCGCCCAGGAACGCCCAGACGTCCTGCTGGCTGGTGTCCTTGATGCCGCGCAGGTGCAGGTAGCGGTTGGTCCAGGCCTGGTAGATGGCCGACGCCGGGCCGAGGCCCATCGAGACGGTCGGGAACTCCCAGAGGTCCGGGGCCAGGCGCGGGTGCGGGTACGACGGCAGGCCGCCGCCGGGGTGCGAGAGCTCCTGCCGGAAGCCGTCCAGCTGGTGGGCGGACAGGCGGCCCTCGAGGAAGGCGCGGGCGTAGACGCCGGGGGAGGCGTGGCCCTGGAAGTAGACCTGGTCACCGCCGCCCGGGTGGTCCTTGCCGCGGAAGAAGTGGTTGAGGCCCACCTCGGTCAGCGTCGCCACCGACGCGTACGAGGAGATGTGCCCGCCGACCCCGATCCCGGGGCGCTGGGCGCGCGTGACCATGACCGCGGCGTTCCACCGGATCCAGGAGCGGTAGCGCCGCTCCAGCACCTCGTCGCCCGGGAAGTAGGGCTCGTCGTGCACCGCGATGGTGTTCACGTAAGGCGTGTTGAGCGAGGCCGGGATGGCCACGTTCCGCTGCCGTGCGTGCCGCAGCATGCTCAGCAGCACGTACCGCGCACGCGGGCCGCCCTTCTCGTCGATGAGTCCGTCGAGGGACTCCACCCACTCGCCGGTCTCCTCCGGATCGATGTCCGGCACCTGGCTGAGCAGGCCGCCGATGAGCGGTCCCGTCTCGTCGATCGAAGCCACCAGCGCTCCTTGCTTCTCGTCCGCGCGCACGAGCCCGGTCGGCATCGGCGGCGCATCTGGCCCGGCCCGTGCTGGGCACGCCTGGGTGGGCGGCTCGACGGGTGCGGGTAGTCGACCCATTCTCGGTCCGCGAGGGCCCGAAAGTCACACCGAGTACCAGGAACGTCCACGTGACGTCCACGACAGTCGGTCGCGAGGGCCGTGACCAGGCCCTCCGGAGAGGTCCTGGCGCGCGCGACACCCGTCATCCGTGCAGGTCTTGCGTGCGCCCGTCCGGGTGCGGTGGGCTAGCGTGTGCGGCAACGAGCAGGCGTCTCCCCGACGGGGTCGCCATGACGGAAGGGAGCGGTCCGGACGTGTCATCCACCGCGGACGAAGGCGTGTCGCAGGCGGCCGCCCGCCTGGGCTTCTCCTCGGGCCAGGTGATCCAGGAGTTCGGCTACGACGACGACGTCGACGACGTGCTGCGCGCCGGCCTCGAGGCCGTGACGGGCGCCGAGCTGGTCGACGAGGAGTACGACGACGTCACCGACGGCGCCGTGATCTGGTTCCGCGACGGCGACGGGGACCTCACCGACGCGCTCGTGGACGCGATGACCGTGCTCGACGACGGGGGCCCCATCTGGGTGCTCACGCCGAAGGCCGGCCGCTCCGGGCACGTCTCGCACAGCGACATCGAGGAGGCCGCGACCACCTCCGGCCTGCACGCGATGAGCACCTTCTCCATCGCCCCGGACTGGTCCGCCACCCGCCTGGGCGCGCGCGGCCGCGGTCGCTGACGGTTCCTCGCCCCCGCGCGCCGCGCTGCGCGCGTTGTTACAGTCCGCGGCATGGAAGACAACGCCCGACCCACGCCCGCGCTCGGTGAGCCCGCTCCCGAGTTCTCGCTGCGCGACACCCACGGCACGCCGGTGACGCTGAGCGGGCTGCGCGGCGGGCCCGTCGTCATCGTGTTCGTCCCCTTCGCGTTCTCCGGCACGTGCACGGGAGAGCTGTGCGAGCTGCGCGACAACATCAGCGAGTTCGAGGAGGCCGGCGTCCACGTGCTCGTCGTGTCCTGCGACCCCGGGCACGCGCTGCGCGCCTGGGCGGCCCAGGAGGGCTTCGGCTTCGACCTGCTCTCCGACTTCTGGCCGCACGGCGAGGTCGCCAAGGCGTACGGCGTCTTCGACGAGGAGAAGGGGTTCGCCGTCCGCGGCAGCTTCCTCGTCGACGCCGAGGGAGTCCTGCAGTGGAGCGTGGTCAACCCTCCGGGGCGCGCCCGCGACTTCTCGTCCTACCGCGCGGCCCTCGCGGACCTCGCCGCCTGACACCGGCGCCGCGCCGGTAGGCTGTGCGCCCGTCGAGACGTCCGCTGGCCGGGCGTCCGTCGGGGCCTGTAGCTCAGCTGGTCAGAGCGCCGCGCTTACACCGCGGAGGTCGCCGGTTCGAAACCGGCCGGGCCCACCCCGTCGTGCTCGCGCACTGCGTCGTCCTCGCGCACCGCGACCTCGCCGTGCTCGCGCGCCGCGACGGGCGGATCCGGGGTCGGGTCCACCGGGCGCGCGGTGCCGCACAGCAGCCACACGGCCGGCACCGCGACCACCACCCAGCCCACCACGACGTCGAGCACCCAGTGGTTCGCGGTGAGCACGACGACCGCCGCGGTGCCCAGGGCGTAGCACGCACCGAGCCAGCGCACCACGCGCCGGCGCGCCGCGACGACGAGCGCCAGGCCGACCCACAGCGACCAGCCGGCGTGCATCGACGGGAACGCCGCCAGCTCGTTGGTGGGCACGGAGCTCGCCCCGCCCGCCGCCGGCCACCACCCGACGTCCGCCGTGCGCTCCAGGATGTCGGTGTACCCGGGCAGCAGCCGGGGCGGTGCCGTCGGCAGCGCGAGGTAGCAGACGAGGGCGATGCCGGTGGCGACGACGAGGGCGCGGCGCAGCGGGCGGTAGGCGTCGGGGTGCCGCAGGTACAGCCAGAGCAGCACCGAGCCGGTCACCAGGAGGTGCAGCGACGCGTACCAGAAGGAGGCGACGACCTCGACGCCCCGGACGCCGGTGACCCAGCGGTCGAGCGACTGCTCGACGTCGACGTGCAGCGCGCGCTCGATCCGCAGGATGCCGAGCGCCGACCCGCGTGCTGCCGCGACGTCGGTCCCGGCCGTGGCACGCACGAGCGTGTAGCCGATCCACAGCACCACCAGCAGTGCGAGCTCGCGCAGCCCGCGCGCCCCGCGGCGGATGAACCTCTGCACCTCGCCAGCCCTTCCCGATGACACGGATGCCCCGAGCACGCGATCGTCCCACGCCGACGACCCGCGCGTCCCCGGATTTCGGCACCGACCCGGGACGGGGGCTCTGCGTTGTTAGGGTCCGCCCATGCCCTTCGTCTCCGCCCTCACCGTCTACCCGGTGAAGTCGCTCGCGGGCAGCCCGCTGGACGCGATGACCGTCGACCCGTCCGGGCCGCGCGGGGACCGCCGGTGGATGCTCGTCGACGCGCACGGCGAGACCATCACCGCGCGCAAGCACCCCGGCATGCTCGGTGCGCGTGCCACGCCCGTCGACGGGGGCGTCCACCTCAGCGCCCCGGGCCGGGAGCCGCTCGTGGTGACCGAGCCCGCGGGCCCGGCCGACGTCCCGGTGCGGATGAGCCGGCTCGAGACCGCCACGCGCGCGGGGGACGAGGCCGACGCGTGGTGCTCGGCCCTGGTCGGGCGTCCCGCGCGCCTGCTGTGGCTCGACGACCCGGCGCGGCGCGGCATGGCCGAGAAGCACGGCGGCACCGAGGCGGACCCGATGTCCCTGAACGACAGCGGGCCGCTGCACGTGACCACGACGGCGTCGCTCGCGCGGCTCGATGCGTGGGCGGCCGAGCTCCACGACGAGCGCGTCGAGCGGGCGCTGACCCGGGGCGAGCCCGCGCCGGCCGCCCGGGAGGCGCTCGACATGCGGCGGTTCCGGCCCAACCTCGTGGTCGACGGCGACCTGGAGGCGTTCGCGGAGGACGGGTGGTCGTCGCTGGCGGTCGGGGACGTCGAGCTGCGGTTCGCGGACCTCTGCGGGCGGTGCGTGATGACGACGATCGACCCCGACACCCAGGTGAAGGGACGCGAGCCGCTCCTGACGCTGGCCCGGCACCGGCGGTGGGACGGCGAGCTGTGGTTCGGGGTCCAGATGGTCCCGGTGCGCACCGGCCGGATCGGCGTCGGCGACCCGGTCGAGGTGCGATGAGCCTCCCGGTAGCGTGCTCGGCGTGAGCGCGCCCCGCCTGGCCGACGTCGTGCACCTGCTCGAGCGTCGCTACCCCCCGTCCACCGCCGAGTCCTGGGACGCGGTCGGCCTGGTCACCGGCGATCCCGACCAGCCTGTGCGGCGGGTGCTGTTCGCGGTCGACCCGGTGGCCGCCGTGGTCGACGAGGCCGTGGCCTGGGGCGCGGACCTCGTCGTGACCCACCACCCCCTGCTGCTGCGGCCGGTCCACTCGATCGCCGCCTCGACGTTCAAGGGCGCGCTGCTGCACCGGCTGGTCCACTCGGGCGTCGCCCTCTTCACCGCGCACACCAACGCCGACGCCGCGGCCGGCGGTGTCGCGGACGCGCTGGCGGCCGCGCTCGGGCTCGTCGGCACCGCGCCCCTGGACGCCGCGCCCGCCGAGCCGCTGGACAAGCACGTGGTGTTCGTCCCGGTCGGCGACGCCGAGCGCCTGGTCGACGCGCTCGCCGCGGCGGGCGCGGGGGCGATCGGGGAGTACACGCGGTGCGCCTGGACATCGACCGGTGAGGGCACCTTCACGCCCGGTCCGGCGGCCACGCCCACGATCGGGTCGGCCGGCGAGGCGTCCCGCGTGGTCGAGGCGCGCGTCGAGATGGTGGCCCCGCGCAGGCTCCGCGCGGCCGTCGTCGCGGCGATGCGGGCCGCGCACCCCTACGAGGAGCCGGCGTTCGACGTGCTCGAGCTGGCGTCCTGGCCGGGCAGCACGGGGATCGGCCGCGTCGGGGCGCTGCCCGAGCCGACGACCCTGCGGGCGTTCGCCGAGGTGGTCGCCGGGGCGCTGCCGCCGACCGCCCAGGGCGTGCGGTTCGCGGGCGACCCGGACGGACGCGTCGAGCGCGTCGCCGTGGTGGGCGGCTCGGGGGACTCGCTGTTCGACGCCGTCCGCGCCGCCGGCGTCGACGCCTACGTGACCGCGGACCTGCGCCACCACCCGGCCTCGGAGCTGCGCGAGCGTGCCGACTTCGACCGGGCCTCGACCCCGTACCTCGTCGACGTCGCGCACTTCGCCTCCGAGTGGCCCTGGCTCCCGCACGCGGCCGCCGCCCTGGAGCAGGATGCCGCCGCCGCGGGGACTACGGTGGAGACGCGCGTCAGCACGCTGAGCACCGACCCGTGGACGGGCCGCGTCGCGAGCCCTGAGCCTGCCGCACCACACACCTCGACCGAAGGACACCCGTGACGACTGCACCCGCAGCGGACCAGCGCCGACTGCTCGACGTCCAGGAGCTCGACACCCGGCTCGACCAGATCGCCCACCGGAGGCGGACGCTCCCCGAGCTCGCGCGGCTCGTCGAGCTGGACTCGCAGGTCACCGATCTGCACACGGCTCTCGTGACGTCGCAGACGGCGGTCAGCGACCTGCGGCGCGAGCTGACCAAGGCGGAGGCCGACGTGGAGCAGGTCCGCTCCCGCGCGGCGCGCGACCAGGCGCGGCTCGACTCCGGCCAGGGCAGCCCCAAGGACCTCCAGGCGCTGCAGAGCGAGCTGGGCGCGCTGGGGCGTCGCCAGGCGGAGCTCGAGGAGGTCGAGCTGGACGTCATGGAGCGGCTCGAGGCGCACGAGACCGCGCTGGCCGAGGTGACCACCGCGCACGAGTCGCTGGCGGACAAGCGGGCCGCGGTCGAGGGCGAGCGCGACGCCGCCTTCGCCGCGCTCGACGCCGACGCCGCGACGGTGCGCGCCGAGCGTGCGGCCGCCGTCGACGGCCTGGACGCGGGCCTGGTGGCGCTCTACGAGAAGCTGCGCGCCCAGCTGGGTGGCAAGGGCGCCGGCGCGCTGCGCGGCCGCCGGTGCGAGAGCTGCCGGCTCGAGCTCAACCCGCTCGACGTCGAGGCGATCGTTGCCGCGCCGGAGAACCAGGTGGTCCGGTGCGAGGAGTGCGGTCGCATCCTGGTGCGTCTCCCGGAGCCCGCCAAGGGCTGACCGCTCGCCAACGGCGCGGCCGACCGCAAGACTGCGGGGGTGACCGATGTCGCCTCGCCCGCCTCGCCAGGCCGCGCCCCCCGACCGTCGGGGGCCGGCGTCCGGTTCGACCAGGAGCAGCCCGTCACGGTGGTGCTCGTCCGGCACGGACAGACGACCATGACCGTGTCGCGCGGGTACTCCGGCTCGGGCGAGCCAGGTCCGCCGCTCGACGAGACGGGGCTCCGGCAGGCGCACGACGCCGCCGACCTGGTGGACCGGGTGGGCCGCGACCTGTGGGGCGACATCCCGTACCCCAGCGAGGTCATCGCGTCCCCGATGGTGCGCACGCAGCAGACCAGCGCGATCATCGCGGCGCGGCTCGGGCTGACCGTCCGGACGGACGCCACGTTCCAGGAGGCCGACTTCGGCGAGTGGCAGGGCCTCACCGCCGAGCAGATCGAGGAGCGCTGGCCGGGGCAGCTGGAGCCGTGGCACACGAAGGCCGACGTGCGGCCCCCCGGGGGCGAGTCGATCGAGGACGTCGGGATCCGGTTGCAGCGCGGGCTCGACGGCCTGCTCGCGGCGGGCGTCGACCGCACGGTCGTCGTGGTCAGCCACGCGGTGTCGATCCGGGCGGCGCTCGGCGTCACGATGGGCGCACAGCCGTCGTCGTGGAGCCAGCTGCGGGTCGCGCCCGCGTCGGTGAGCATCGTGCGGCTGTTCGCCGACCGCCGGGACGAGATCGCCGTGGTCGGGGTGCCGAGCGAGGGCTGGTCCGCGCGCGCCTGACTCAGCCCGCCGCGACGAGCGCGAGCGTGGCCGCGACGACCGCCAGCGGCGCCAGGAGCAGGCCCTGCCGCACGATCGTCCGCGCCTGGACGTCGAGCAGCACCACCCGGCAGCGCTGCCACCAGAGGACGGTCGCCAGCGAGCCCCACGGGGTGACCAGCGGTCCGACCCCCGTCCCGATCAGCAGGGCCGCCACGCGCAGGGGCTCCGCGGCCGTGGCCGGCTCGAGCGCGAGGTAGGCGGGCAGGTTGTTGATCGCGTTGGAGGCCGCCGCCCCCACGGCGGCGAGCCGGAGCAGGTCGCCCGCGGTGCTCCCGGTCCCCGCCGCCTGGGCGAGCAGCGAGCCCAGCCCGTGCGCGTGCGCGGTCTCGACCACCACGAACAGCCCGAGCACGACGAGCAGCGTCCGCCACGGGACCAGGTCGCGCGCCGGGACGGGCAGCTTCTGGTGCCGCAGCAGCGTGGCGGCCAGCAGGACGACCGCGGCGGCGACCGCCGTGCGCGCGGTGGGTGCTCCGACGACGAACGCGATCCCCAGGGCGGCCACCACGACCGCGCACACGGCGAGCAGCACGCGGTCCCGGACCGGTCGCGGCGGGTGCAGGTCGTACCGGCCGTGCAGCGCGCGCCGGTCCCGCACGGCCAGCACGGCGACCGTGACGACGATCGCGGCGAGCGCGGGCGCCCACATCAGCCCGAGGTACCCCACGTGGGCCGCGCGCAGGGTGTGGTCCGCCAGCAGGTTGGTGAGGTTGGAGACGGGCAGGACGAGCGAGGCCGTGTTGGCCAGGGCGAGCACCGCGAGCGCGAAGGGCAGCGGCGGCGTGTGCGTGCGGCGCGCGAGCGCGATGACCACCGGCGTGAGCAGCACCGCGGTGGTGTCGAGGGACAGCACGGCGGTGCTCACGGTCGCCAGCACCACGACCAGTCCCCACAGGGCCCACCGGTGGCCGCGGGCGACGCGCGAGGCGAGGCTGGCGGCGGCGTCGAAGAGCCCGGCGCCCGCGCACATCTCGGCGACCACCGTCAGGGCCGCGACGAACACCAGCACGGGCAGGGTGCGCTCGGCGAGCGCCCGCGCGTCGTCGGCCGGCAACGCGCCGCTGAGCACGGCGAGGGCGCTGACGGCCACGGCGACGAGCCACCACGGCACGTGCCGGCGGCGCGTCATCCCGCCACGACGAGCGAGAGGGTGCGGGCGCCGCGCGCCGGAGGCCCGAGCTCGACGGCGAGCAGCTCGGTGCCGACCAGCTCGCGGGCCACGCGGGCGAGCGACGCGGCGTCGTGCGGCGCGCGGCCGCGGCGGGTGAGCAGGTGCCGCGTGAGCACGCCGCGGGTGTGCTTGGCGTGGTGGGAGACGACCGACCGCTGACCGTCGAGCTCGCGCAGGACGCGCACGGCGACCCAGTCGGCCGAGCGCGGCGGGTGCCACGCCGCGAGGTACGTGGCGGACCGGCAGTCGACCACCAGCTCGCCCTCGGCGCGGCCGGCCAGCTCGGCGCCGAGCGGATCGCGCCACGCCCCGGCCAGCGGTCCGACCCCCGGCAGGTCGGTGCCCATCGACAGCCGGTAGGCGGGGATGTGGTCGTCCGGGGCGACCAGGCCCCAGAGGCCAGACACGATCCGCACGCTCTCGGCGGCCCGCGCCCGCCCGGTCGGGGTCAGGCGGTCCAGGCCGGCCGCGCCGTAGAGCACCCCGGAGTAGACGGTCTTCGCGGGAGCCGTCGGGACCGCACGCAGCCGCGTGTTGCGCGCGACCTCGTCGGCCAGGCTCGCGCCGACCCCCAGCACCCGCATGGCGTCCGGCGACGCGCTGACCTGGATCAACGCGTCGAGCACCTGCTCCCGCACCGGCGTCAGGCCCGGCGCCGAGAGCCGGTCGAGATCGAGCAGGGGGCCGCGGGCGCGCGGCTGCGTCTTGCCCTCGGAGGGCGGCAGGAGGACGAGCACGCCTGAACTGTAGGCTCCGCGCGACGGCCCGGCGCGAGGAGGACCACATGGCGCACGTGAAGATCTACGGCCGGCGCGACGTCTGGCAGGACCGCCGGGGCTCGGTCTCGGACGCGATCCACCGCGTGGTCGTCGGCACCTGGGGACTCCCGCCGGACAAGCGGTTCCACCGCTTCCTGCTGCTCGACCCCGACGACCTGGTGGCTCCGCGCAGCAAGGAGTACCTGGTGGTGGAGATCCTCTGCTTCACCGGGCGCAGCCGCGAGGCGCGCCGCGCGCTCATCGCCGCGTTCTACGACGACGTCGCCCCGACCCTCGGGCTGTCCGCCGACGACCTCGAGGTGATCATCCTCGAGAGCCCGCCGGAGAACTGGGGGATCCGCGGCGTCTCGGGCGACGAGCTGTCGCTGACCTACCGCGTGGACGTCTGAACCGACGGCACCGGCACGTGCATCAGCCGCCGCGCCGTCGGCTCGACCTCGGGCAGCCCCAGGTCCGCCGGGACCAGGCCGCGCGCGCGGCCGACCGCCAGGGCCGACTCGCGGTCGGCGACGTCGAGCTTGGTGTAGATCGAGCGCACCTGCGACTTCACGGTGTTGCGGGTCACGAACAGCGAGGCCGCGATCTCGCTGAGCGTCAGGGGCAGGGCCAGGTGCGCGAGGATCACGCGCTCGCGGCGGGTCAGGCCGGGTGTGATGGTCTCCATGTGCCGGGTTCGGAGCCGACCGGCGCACGGATGGGTTCCCGCTAGGCTGTCTGCGCGGATGAGTCAGTCAGGCGGCCGCGTCGAGCCCTCGGGCTCGCCGAGGAACGTCCGGGCTCCGTAGGGCAGGGTGGTGGGTAACACCCACCCGGGGTGACCCGCGGGACAGTGCCACAGAGAAGAGACCGCCCGACCGGTCCGCCGGTCGGGTAAGGGTGAAACGGTGGTGTAAGAGACCACCAGCGTGCCGGGTGACCGGTGCGGCTAGGTAAACCCCACCCGGAGCAAGGTCAGACAGGGAGCGTTCGAGGGCTGCTCGCCCGAGCTCCTGGGTAGGCCGCTGGAGGCGTACGGCAACGTACGTCGTAGAGGGATGGCCGCCACCCGCGCACGGGGTGACCCAGCGCGGGGACAGAACCCGGCGTATCGACTGACTCATCCGCCCCGCAGATTCCCGCTGCGCCGGGCGCCCGGCTCGGGGCACGATGGCTCCCATGAGCACCCTCGACCAGCTGACGTCCGACCTGACCACCGCCATGAAGGCCCGCGACACCGAGCGCACCGGCATCCTGCGCCAGGTCATCGGCGCGGTCCGGTTCGAGGCCAAGGCCGGCACGGTCGAGAAGGAGCTCTCCGAGGACGAGGTGCTCAAGATCCTGGCGCGCGAGGTGAAGAAGCGTCGTGACTCGGCCCAGATCTACACCGACGCGAACGCGCCCGAGCGGGCCGCCACGGAGACCGCCGAGGCCGACCTCATCGAGACGTACCTGCCGGCGCAGCTGTCCGACGACGAGCTCGCGGCGCTGGTGTCGTCCGTGATCGCGGACGTGGGCGCGACATCGGTGCGCGACATGGGCGCCGTGATGAAGGAGGCCACGGCGCGCGCCGGGGCGGCGGCGGACGGCAAGAAGCTGTCGACGCTCGTGCGCGCCGCGCTCAGCTGACGGCCTGCGCCACCGCGTCGAGGCGCTGGTAGGTCCGGCCCGGCAGCACGGAGGCCACGTCGGACGTCCACGGCAGGGGCGGCTCGGGCATGACGACCAGCCACGAGCCGTCCCGGTCGAAGAACCGCAGGTCGCCGTCGAACGCGTAGGTGTCCCGCACGTGCAGGCCCAGGTCGCTCGCGGTGAAGGCGAGGTTGAACAGCCACGCCGACGGGTCCTGGATCTGCTGGTCGGTGTCGAGGTCCCGCGAGGTCCACATGCGCATCCACGTGACGCTTCGGGACTCGCGGGCCGGCACCACCAGCGGGTGCCCCGGCAGCAGGTCGAGCTCGCCGCCCGCCGGCTCGAGGATGTCGACCTGCGCCGCGCGGTCGGACACGTTCTCGAACCAGAGCGTGAGCGCGGTGCGGAACGCGTACGTCTGGTCGCGGCCCACCTGCAGCTGGCCGGTGACGGGGCGCCAGCGGTCCTGCCCGCCGGCCGTGAGCTGGCACGCCTCGAGGGCGGGGCGGCCGGGCGCTCCCGCGCCGTCGGGGAACGCGCGGGCGACGATACTGGGCGCGAGCGAGTCCAGCCGGGCCTCCTCGAGCATGCGCCGGGTGCGGTCGGTCTCCAGGCGCTGTCGCTCGGCGTCCGAGCGCGCATTCTGCGCCTCCTGCCGTGCCAGGCCGAGGGCCTCGCGGGCGATCGACACCTGCTCGTCGAAGGCCTTGGCCTGCTTGTGCGTCGCGTCCGCCAGCCGCGTGGCCCGGCGGGCTGCCTTGCCCGCCAGGATCCACGCGCCGAGCGCGGCGACGAGCGTCACGACGGAGACCGCGAGCGGGAGCCACTGCTCCCAGTCCTCCCACGAGACGGTGCCGAGGACCGGAAGAACGGCGCTGACCATCTGAGGAACCTAGCGACCGATTCGTCCCAATTCACCCCCGACACGCGACTGTCACCCGTGCGGGCGAAGCCCCGTCAGGACGGTGTGGCCGCGGCCAGCTCCTCGGCGAGCGCGGCAGCGGCCTGCTCGGGGGTGCGCCGCAGTAGGCAGAACTCGTTGCCCTCGGGGTCGGCCAGCACGTGCCACGGGACGTCCTGCTGCCCGATGTCGACGCGGGTCGCGCCCAGCGAGAGCAGCCGCTCGAGCTCGGTGGCCTGGTCGGAGCCGTCGGCCGGCCGCACGTCGACGTGCAGGCGGTTCTTGACTACCTTCTCGTCGGGCACCCGGATGAAGAGCCAGCCCGTGGCGCCGCCGCCCGGGGGGTCGATGGCGATCTCGTCGTCATCGTCGGCGGGCGGCCACACGTACTCCCACCCGAGCACCTCGCGCCACCAGCGGGCGAGGGCGTGGGGGTCGGCACAGTCGATGGTCAGCTGGGACACCGCGATCGTCATGCCCGGCACGCTAGAGGCAGCAGCCGACACGCGCGAGCCCTATTCCGGGTCGAGCCGGACCACGCCCGAGTCGAGGTCGAGGCGGCGGGCGGAGTCGCCCGTCTGCCGGATGTCCAGCTTCTGGCGTTCCTGCTCGGCCGTGAGGTGCACGCGGTTGGGCTGGAACACCTCGATGAAGTCCCCGAGCATGCCGCTGGCGCCGACGCCCTCCGCCGTGCGGCGCTCGCGCGGCCGGCGCCGGTCGAACCACCCGCGGGCGACCATGCGGTCGACGGCGAGCATCAGGAGTGCGACGGCGACGACGCCGCCCGCGACGACCCATCCCATGCCGCTCAGGATCCCACGGCGGCGAGCTGCGCGGCGTGGGCCTGCGCGAGCCAGGGGAGCGCCAGACGCTCGTCCGGACCCGCGGAGCCCGACACCAGGGCGGCCAGGTAGGCGCGGTCGGCGGCCAGCCGGCGCCGCAGCTCGTCGGCACCCCCGACGCGGCCGTGCCCCGGGACGACGACGGTCGCGCCGGTGGACGCCAGGAGGTCGAGCCCCGCGAGGTAGTCGCCGACCGGGTCGTCGGCCGTGAGGTCCAGCAGCGGGATCTCGAGGTCCGAGAGCATGTCGCCGGCCACGAGCACGCCGGCGTCGGGCAGGAACAGGGCGGCGTGCGGGCGGGCGTGCGCGGCGTGCACCAGCACCCGGACGGCGGGTCCGTCCCAGTCGAGCAGGTCGGGCGCGCGCCGCGGGTAGGGGGCCACGAGCGCGGCGATCGGCGCCGGGGCGTCGCCGGTGCGCGCGAGCTCGGGGTCGGCGTCCCGCTCCGCCGCCAGGGTCTCCGGGTCGGTGCTCGCCGCCCCGCCCGACCACCGCGGGAGGCCGGTCAGTCCGGGCCCGTCCAGGACGTGGTCCCAGTGGGCGTGCGTCGACCACACGGCGACCGGCGTCCAGCCGCGCTCCCGCACGGTCGTCGCGAGCCCGTCGACCTCGCGCGCCGTGACGCCGGGGTCGACCACGAGGCAGGACCCGACGGCGCCGACCACGACCGTCGAGGTCGTCGTGTACACCCGGCTCGTCGCGACGTGGACGCCCGGGGCGACCTCGACGAGGTCGCGCACGGGTCAGCCGAGCGCCTCGGCCGCCAGCGCAGCCGCCCCGACGATGCCCGCCGCGTTGCGCAGCTGCGCCGGGACGATCTTGGTGCGCAGGTCGAGCAGCGGGAGGAAGTCGGAGTGGTGCTTGCTCACCCCGCCGCCGACCACGATGAGGTCGGGCCAGAAGAGGTTCTCGACGACGGTGAAGTACCGCTGCAGGCGCTCGGCCCACTGCGCCCAGTCGAGGTCCTCGCGGTCGCGCACGCTCTCGGCGGCGCGCGACTCGGCGTCGTGCCCGTCGATCTCGAGGTGCCCGAGCTCGGTGTTGGGCACCAGGTGGCCGTCGACGATCAGCGCGGAGCCGATGCCCGTACCCAGCGTGACCACGAGGACGACGCCGTCGACGTCCTTGGCCGCGCCGTACAGGACCTCGGCGTACCCGGCCGCGTCGGCGTCGTTGACCGCGAGCACCTTGCGTCCGGTCGACTGGTGCACGGCCTTCTCGACGTCGGTGCCGATCCAGGACTTGTCGACGTTCGCGGCGGACTGGGCGACGCCGTGCAGGATCACCGCCGGGAAGGTGACGCCGATCGGCACCTCCTTGCCCAGGTCGAACGAGTCGACCACCTTGGCCACGGTCTCGGCGACCGCGTCGGGCGTCGAGGGCTGCGGCGTCGGGATGCGCAGCCGGTCCGCGGCGAACTCGCCGTCCTTGAGCGACACGGGGGCGCCCTTGATCCCGCTCCCGCCGATGTCGATGCCGAACGCCGTCTCGGGGGACTTCTTGTGCTTGTGGTCGCTCATGGCAGGGTCAGGATCTCCGCTCCGGTGTCAGTGACCAGCAGGGTGTGCTCGAACTGCGCGCTGCGCCGGCCGTCGGCCGTGAGGACGGTCCAGTCGTCGTCCCACATGACCCAGTCCGGGGTGCCGAGGTTGAGCATCGGCTCGATGGTGAACACCATGCCCGGCTCGATGACGGTGTCGTATGCCGGGGCCGCGTCGTAGTGCGGCACGATCAGGCCGGTGTGGAAGGCGGGGCCGACCCCGTGCCCGGTGTAGTCGCGCACCACGCCGTACCCGAAGCGCGCCGCGTACTTCTCGATGACCCGGCCGACCACGTTGATCTCCCGGCCCGGCACGACGGCCTTGATCGCCCGGTTCAGCGCCTCGCGCGTCCGCTCGACCAGCAGCCGCGACTCCTCGTCGACGTCCCCCGCGAGGAAGGTCGCGTTGTTGTCGCCGTGCACCCCGCCGATGAAGGCCGTGACGTCGATGTTCACGATGTCGCCGTCCTCGACCACCGTGGAGTCGGGGATGCCGTGGCAGATGACCTCGTTGACCGACGTGCACAGCGACTTGGGGAAGCCGCGGTAGCCGAGCGTCGACGGGTACGCGCCGTGGTCGACCAGGAACTCGTGGCCGATCGCGTCGAGCTCGTCGGTGGTGACCCCCGGTGCGACGTGGCTGCCGACCAGCTCGAGCGCCTGGGCGGCGAGGCGCGCGGCGACGCGGACCCGCTCGATCATCTCGGGCTCGAGGACGTTGCTGCCGGTCCAGTGCGCGGGGCCCGGGCGGCCGACGTACTCGGGGCGGGCGATGCCGGCGGGGACAGCCCGGCGGGGGCTCTGCGTGCCCGGGACGAGGGCGGCTCGTGGCGCGTGCACGGTCGACATACCTGGCAGTCTACGGACAGGAGGGCATCGCGGCCGGTCCGGCCGCTGCCCCGGCGAAGGGAGAGCACCGTGGCGGGGAACTTCTGGTTCAACACCGAGACCCACGAGGTCGAGGAGGGCCGGCAGAGCGACTGGACCAAGCTCATGGGGCCGTACGCGAGCCGCGAGGAGGCGACACAGGCGCTCGAGAAGGCCCGCAGGCGGAACCAGGACTGGGACGCGGAGGACGAGGCGCAGTCCTGACGTCAGCGACGCGCCAGCGTCGCGAGGATCGGGCGGTGGTCGCTGCCTCCGGTGCGCGGGAGCACCTGGAAGCCGACCACGCTCCACGCCCGCGCGTCGACGAGCACGTGGTCGATCGGCGCCGCGAGCACGCGGGGCGCCGAGGCGGGCCACGTGCCCAGCTCCGCGGCCCCGGCCGCGCGTGCGGCGTCGACGCACGGGCCCAGCCGCTGCAGGCCCGGGTGGTCCAGGGTCGCGTTGAGGTCGCCGACGACGATCGCGCCCGGCGTCCGCGCGCACGCCTGCGCGACCAGCCGCGTCTCCGCCCGCCACGTGGGCATGGCGCCGCGGCGGCCGGGGGCGAGCGGGTGGGCGGCGACGATCACGGGGGAGCCCGCGGCGTCGGCCGGGGTCGCGCGAAGGGAGCCCAGGCGGGTCGGCAGCGCCTCGGCGACGGGATAGTCGCCGACCCTCGGGGACACCAGCAGCGCGGTCCCGGCGACGGACGGCGTGCTGCCGTCGGCGGTGAGCAGCTGCATCGGGTGCCCGGCCGCGGCGAGCCCCTGGGCGGTCGCCCGCGCGGTGCGCTCGGACGTCTCGGGGAGCACCACGACGTCCGCGCCGTGGTCGAGGACGAGGTCGGCCAGGAGTGCGGCATCCACGGTGTCGAGGGTGTTGAACGACAGGACCTTCACCGTGGCGTCCGGCGAGGCGTCCGCGACCTGCTGCGGGACCGACCGCCCGACGAGCACGGCGCCCTGCGCGACGGCACCGAGCGCGAGCGCCAGCGCGACCGGGAGTACGCGGTGGCGCGTCCAGGGGACCGCCAGCAGCGCGAGGGCGGCGACCCCGGCACCGAGCGCGAGCACCGCTCGGAACGCCACCACCTGGGCGACCGGCCAGACCCCGGCGGCGACGGGCACGGCGAGCGCCACCAGCACCAGGGCGACGCCGGCCGCGACGGTCCAGACGAGGACGCGCGCGGCCCGGCTCACGCGTCGAACTGGTGGTCCGCGTCCGGGAACGTCTTGCCGCGCACCTCGTCGGCGTAGGCCGTGGCCGCGGCCCGCAGCGCGGCACCGACCTCGCCGAACCGCTTGGCGAACCGCGGCGACCAGTCCGTCATCCCCGCCATGTCGACCCAGACGAGCACCTGCCCGTCGCAGTCGGCGCCGGCGCCGATGCCGATGGTCGGGATGTGCAGGATCTCGGTGACGCGCGCGGCCACGGGCGCCGGCACCATCTCGAGCACCACGGCGACGGCACCCGCCTCCTGGATCGCCACCGCGTCCTCGCACAGCAGCTCGGCCGCGAGGTCGCCGCGGCCCTGCACCCGCGGGCCGCCCAGCAGGTTCTCGGACTGCGGGGTGTAGCCGAGGTGCGCGACGACGGGGATGCCCGCGTCGGTCAGGGCCTTGATCTGCGCCGCGACCCGCTTGCCGCCCTCGAACTTCACGGCGGCGACGCCGGTCTCCTTCATCATCCGCACCGAGGTCTCCAGCGCCTGCGCCGGGCCGGCCTCGTACGAGCCGAACGGCAGGTCGGCCACGACGAACGCGCGCTTCGCCGCCCGGGCGACCGCACGGGCCGGGGGGATCAGGTCGTCGACGGTGACGGGCAGCGTCGTGGTGTGGCCGTGCATGGTGTTCCCGATCGAGTCGCCGACGAGCAGCATGTCGATGCCGGCCTCGTCGAAGATCCGCGCGGTCACGGCGTCGTAGGCCGTGAGCATGGTCAGCCGCTCGCCGCGCTCCTTCGCCTCACGCAGGTGGTGCACGCGCACGCGCTTCAGGTTCTGGGTCATGGGTCGTGCTCCTGTCGGGGTGCTCACGGCTCGCGCCAGCGGGTGGTGATGGGCAGCCGGCGGTCGCGGCCGAAGGCCAGGGCGGTCACCTTGGTGCCGGGCGGGTACTGGCGGCGCTTCCACTCGGCGCGGTCGACCAGCGCGAGGACCTTGTCGACGACCGCCGGGTCGAACCCGCGGGCCAGCAGCTCGGCCCGGCCCTCCGCGTGCTCGACGTACGCGTCCAGCACCTCGTCCAGCAGGTCGTACGGCGGCAGCGAGTCCTGGTCGACCTGACCGGGCCGCAGCTCGGCCGACGGGGGCTTGGTGATCGACGACTCCGGGATGGGGGGCAGCTCGTCAGGCCCGAAGACGCCGTCGATCGCCGCGTTGTTGCGCCAGCGGGCCAGCGCCCAGACCCGCGACTTGTCGACGTCCTTGAGGGGCGCGAAGCCCCCGATGCTGCCCGCGTCGTAGATCGTCGTGTACCCGACCGCGAGCTCGGTCTTGTTGCCCGGCGCGATCACCAGGTGGCCCTCCCGGTTCGAGATCGCCATGAGGATGACGCCCCGCACGCGGGCCTGCAGGTTCTCCGCGGCCACACCCTCGAGCGGGATCTCGGCCTCGAACGCGTCGACCATCGCCTTGATCGGCTGGACGCGGTAGTCGGCGCCGATCCGCTTGGCGAGGTCCTGCGCGTCGTCCCGGCTGTGGTCCGAGGAGTAGATCGAGGGCATCGAGACCCCGACCACGTTCTCGCCGCCCAGGGCGTCGGCGGCGATGGCGGCCGTCAGGGCGGAGTCGATGCCGCCGGACATGCCGAGCACCACCGAGTGGAACCCGTTCTTGGTCACGTACCCGTGGAGGCCGGTGACCAGCGCGCGGTACACCTCTTCGTCGGGCGCCAGCGGCGCGGCCACCGGGCCCCTGGCCGGCGCGTCGTCGTCGTCGAGCAGGTCCCACACCAGCAGGTGCTCGACGAACTGCGGTGCGCGGGTGAGCACCGTGCCGTCGGTCGCGATGACGAACGAGCCGCCGTCGAACACGAGGTCGTCCTGCGCGCCGACGAGGTTCACGTACGCGACCGGTGCCTCGACCTCGTGCGCCCGGCGCGCCGCGAGCTCGACGCGCTGGTAGCCCTTGCCCTCCTCGTACGGCGACGCGTTGAGCACGACGAGCAGCGACACCTCGTTCTCGTCCATCTGCGAGACCGGGCCGCCGTCCTGCCAGATGTCCTCGCAGATCACCACGCCGACGCGGCGACCCTGCACGTCGATGACGCAGACGTCGTCGCCCGACGCGAAGATCCGGTACTCGTCGAAGACCCCGTAGTTGGGCAGGTGGTGCTTGTCGTAGCGCGTCTGCACCTGGCCGTGCTGCAGCAGCACGGCCTGGTTCGTCGGGCGCCTCGGCCCCTCGGGAGCCCCCGGCTCGTGCACCGGCGCCACGAGCTTCTCCCCGACGGTGCCGACGAGCACCGCGAGGTCGCCCAGGCCCTCGTCGGCGAGCGCCTTCGCGGTGCGCTGGAGCGCGGCCTCGGCCCCGCGGCGGAACGACGCCCGCAGCGCCAGGTCCTCGATGGGGTACCCGGTCAGCGTCATCTCGGGGAAGACCAGCAGGTCCGCCCCGGCGAGCGCGGCCGTGCGCGCCCACTCGAGGACCGCGGCGGCGTTCGCGTCGACGTCGCCGACGCGCGTGTCGATCTGCGCGAGGGCGATGCGGGGGTGAGGCATGGGGTCGAGCCTAACCATGGCGCCGACGCCCGACGCGTCGGCGTGGCCCTCCTCACGCGGGGTCCGCAGGCCCGGGCCGACGCACCACGGACACTGACCCTCCGCAGCGTGGTTCATCAGGCAGGATGTACCGCATGGACAGGCAGCAGGAGTTCGTGCTCCGCACGGTCGAGGAGCGGGACATCCGCTTCATCCGTCTCTGGTTCACCGACGTGCTCGGGATCCTGAAGTCGGTGGCGGTGGCACCCGCGGAGCTCGAGGCTGCCTTCTCCGAGGGGATCGGCTTCGACGGCAGCGCCATCGAGGGCCTGACCCGGGTGTACGAGGCGGACATGATCGCCAAGCCCGACCCCTCGACGTTCCAGGTGCTGCCGTGGCGCGGTGAGCGGCACGGGACCGCCCGGATGTTCTGCGACCTGCTGACGCCGGACGGCGAGCCGTCGCTGGCGGACTCGCGCAACGTGCTCAAGCGCGCGCTGTCCAAGGCCGCCGACCAGGGGTTCACCTTCTACACGCACCCCGAGGTCGAGTTCTACCTGTTCGACGCCCCCGCGGACCCCACGCTGCCGCTGGTGCCGGTGGACCAGGGCGGCTACTTCGACCACGTCCCGCGCGGCACGGCCCACGACTTCCGGCGCGCGGCGATCACCATGCTCGAGTCGATGGGCATCTCCGTGGAGTTCTCCCACCACGAGGCCGGTCCCGGGCAGAACGAGATCGACCTGCGCTACGCCGACGCCCTGACCACCGCGGACAACATCATGACGTTCCGCACGGTGGTCAAGGAGGTCGCGCTCGAGCAGGGCGTCTTCGCCAGCTTCATGCCCAAGCCGCTGGCCGACCAGCCCGGCTCCGGCATGCACACGCACCTCTCGCTGTTCCAGGGCGACCGCAACGCGTTCCACGAGGCCGGCGGCCACCTGGAGCTGTCCAAGACCGCGCGCTCGTTCATCGCCGGCCTGCTGCGGCACGCCCCCGAGATCACGGCGGTGACCAACCAGTTCGTGAACTCCTACAAGCGGCTGTGGGGCGGCGCCGAGGCGCCGAGCTACGTGTGCTGGGGTCACAACAACCGGTCGGCCCTCGTGCGCGTGCCCATGTACAAGCCGGGCAAGGGCAACTCGAGCCGCATCGAGTACCGCGCGATCGACTCCGCCACCAACCCGTACCTCGCGTTCGCGCTGCTGCTCACCGCCGGGCTCAAGGGCGTCGAGGAGGGCTACGAGCTCCCCGAGGGCGCAGAGGACGACGTCTGGGAGCTCACGGACGCGGAGCGCCGGGCGCTGGGCATCGAGCCGCTGCCGTCCTCGCTCGAGGCGGCGATCTCGATCATGGAGCGCTCGGAGCTCGTCGCGGAGACGCTCGGTGAGCACGTGTTCGACTACTTCCTGCGCAACAAGCGCCAGGAGTGGGAGGCCTACCGCGCTCAGGTCACGCCGTACGAGCTGCGGCGGTTCCTGCCGGTCCTGTGAGCACCACCGCCGGGCGCGGCGCGTCGCTGGCCGGTCGGCTCACGCGCGTCGGGGTGTCCGACGCCGCGCGCGCGGAGCGTCTGCTGTCCGACGCCGCCCTGCTGCGCGTCGTCGACTCCCCGGCGGAGCTGCTCATCGCGCCGCTGGCCGACGTGGCGGACCCGGACCAGGCGCTGCTGGCCCTGGCGAAGCTCGCGGGCGCCGTCGTCGGCGACCCGGAGCTCCTCGCGGTCCTGCGGGGCGTGCTCGAGGAGGACGGTCCCGCGCGGGCCCGGCTGCTGGCGGTCGTCGGCGCCTCGGTCGCCCTCGGGGACACCCTCGTCGCGCACCCGGAGAACCTGAGGGTGCTGGTGGACGACGCCCTCGGCACGGGAGTGCCGGTCGCGGAGGTCCGCGCCGAGCTGCTGGCCGCCGTGGGCGCCGACCCGGACGCCGACGTGCCGGTGGCGACCGTCGTGGGGGCGCGCGGCACCGACGCGATGCGGCTGGCGTACCGCGCGCGGCTGCTGCGCATCGCCGCGACCGACCTGACCAGCTCGGAGCCGTTGTCGCGCCTGCCCGGTGTCGCGGCGGCGCTGGCGGACCTGGCCGGTGCGGCCCTCGAGGCGGCCCTCGCGCTGGCCCGGGCGGATCTCGACGACCACGGCAGGGGCGTGCGGCTCGCGGTCATCGGGATGGGCAAGGGCGGTGGCCGCGAGCTCAACTACGTGAGCGACGTCGACGTCATCTACGTCGCCGAGCCCGTCGACGGGGTCGACGAGGCGGAGGCACTCGCGGCGGGCGCCCGGCTCGCCGCGGGGCTGGCGCGTGCGTGCTCGACGCCGTCGGCCGAGCCGGCGCTCTGGCCGGTCGACGCCGCGCTGCGGCCCGAGGGCAAGGACGGCCCGCTCGTGCGGACGCTGGCCAGCCACAAGGCGTACTACGAGCGCTGGGCCAAGACGTGGGAGTTCCAGGCGCTGCTCAAGGCCCGGCCGCTCGCGGGCGACCAGGCGCTGGGCCACGAGTACGTCGAGATGACGCAGCCGTTCGTCTGGGGGGCGGTCACGCGCGAGCACTTCGTCGAGGACTCCCAGGCGATGCGCCGGCGGGTCGAGAGCCACGTCCCGGCCGCGGAGGCCGACCGGCAGCTGAAGCTCGGCGTCGGCGGCCTGCGGGACGTCGAGTTCACCGTGCAGCTGCTGCAGCTGGTGCACGGCCGTGCCGACGAGTCGATCCGGAGCCCCAGCACGCTGACCGCGCTCGCCGCGCTGGCGGCCGGCGGCTACGTCGGCCGTTCCCACGCCGCCCAGCTGGCCGTCTGCTACCGCCTGCTGCGGGTGCTCGAGCACCGAATCCAGCTCTACCGGCTGCGGCGGACGCACCTCATGCCGACGTCGGAGCCCGACCTGCGCCGCCTCGCGCGGTCGATCGGCATGCGGGCCGAGGGGGCCGAGGGGCTGCTGGAGCGCTGGCGGGCCACCCGCCGCGAGGTCCGGGGCCTGCACGAGGAGCTCTTCTACCGCCCGCTCCTGCCCGCGACCGCGCAGCTGTCCACGGCGGAGGCCAGCCTGGCCCCGGACGCGGCCAAGGCCCGGCTCGCGGCCATCGGCTACACCGACCCCGCCGGCGCCATGCGGCACATCGCCGCGCTCACCGAGGGGGTCTCCCGGCGCGCGTCGATCCAGCGCCAGCTGCTGCCGGTGATGCTCGGCTGGTTCGCGGACGGGGCCGATCCGGACGGCGGCCTGCTCGCGTTCCGCCGGCTGTCCGACGAGCTGGGCGCCACGCACTGGTACCTCAAGCTGCTGCGCGACTCCGGCACGGCCGCCCGTCGGCTCGCGCGCGTGCTGTCCACGTCCCGTTACGTCGCCGACGCCCTGACCAGGTCGCCCGAGTCCGTCACCTGGCTGGCCGACGACGCCGACCTGGTGCCGCGCACCCTCGCGCGCCTCACGGCCGAGGCAGACGCGATCCTCACGCGCGCCGACGAGCCGGTCGCGGCGGTCACCGCGCTGCGCGGGCTGCGGCGTCGCGAGCTGGCCCGCACGGCCGCGGCCGACGTGCTCGGGGTGGTCACCGGGCAGCGGGCGTCGCGGAGCCTGAGCGCCGCCGCGGACGTGGTGCTCATGGGCGCGCTGCGGGTGGCCGAGTGGGAGGCCCGCGCCGAGCGCGGGCTCGAGGTGAGCCCGACCCGGCTGCTGGTGGTCGCGATGGGCCGGTGGGGCGGCGGCGAGATGGGCTACTCGTCGGACGCCGACGTGCTGTTCGTGCACGACCCGCTGGACGGCGTGGAGCCGGTGGCCGCCCAGGAGTTCGCCCTCCAGGTGACCATGCGGCTGCGGGCGCTGCTCGGCACGGTGGGCCCGGAGCCGACGCTCGAGGTCGATGCCGACCTGCGGCCGGAGGGTCGCAACGGGCCGCTGGTGCGGTCGTTCGACAGCTACGCGGAGTACTACGACCGCTGGTCGTCCACCTGGGAGAGCCAGGCGCTGCTGCGCGCGCGACCGGTGGCCGGCGACGACGAGCTGGGGGAGCGCTTCGTCCGGCTCATCGACCCGCTGCGGTACCCGCCCGGCGGGATCGACCCGGCGGCCGAGCGCGAGGTGCGCCGGATCAAGGCGCGGGTCGAGTCGGAGCGCCTGCCCCGCGGCGTCGAGCCCGCCCGTCACCTGAAGCTCGGGCGCGGCGGGATCTCCGACGTCGAGTGGACGGCGCAGCTGCTCCAGCTGCAGCACGCCCACGCTGTGCCGGCGCTGCGCACGACCGCGACGCTCGAGGCCCTCGACGCCGCGACCGCCGCCGGGCTCCTCGACGCGGACGACGCCCGCGTGCTGAGCGAGGCGTGGCTGCTGGCCAGCCGGCTGCGGGACGCCAACGTGCTGTGGAGCGGGCGCGGCGGGGCCCACGCCGACGTGCTCCCTCACGACCGGCAGGCGCTGGCCGGCCTGGCCCGGGTGGTCGGGTACCCGGCGGGCTCGGGCGGCGAGCTCGAGCAGGACTACCTGCGGACGGCCCGCCGGGCGCGCGTGGTGGTCGAGCGCGTCTTCTACGGCTGACCGGCGTCGGTGGGCGGCTCGTCCTCGGGCACGTCGACCCAGCCGCGCTGCCGACGAATCGCCTGCTCGTCCTCCCGCAGGAGCTCGTCGTCGACGAGGTCGTGCCGGCGGACGTAGGTGGTGGAGACCGCCTGGATGGTCGCCACCACCGGCAGGGCGAGGAACGCCCCGATGGGTCCGAACACCGCGCCGAACCCGATGACGCCGAGGAACGACACGGCGGGGTTGATCTCGAGCGAGCGGGCCGAGACCTTGGGCGAGAAGACGAGGTTCTCCAGCTGCTGGTACGCGATGATGAACGCCAGCACCAGCACGCCCTTGATCGGGTCGACCGCCAGGGCGACCGCCACCGGGAGCGCCCCGCCGATGTAGGTGCCGATGGTCGGCACGAACTGCGAGACCACCCCGGTGAACGCGGCGAGCGGCAGCGCGTAGGGGATGTGCAGGACGCTCAGGACGACGAACGTGAACGCCGTGGACAGCGCGGCGAGCACGATGCGCGAGTTGATGAAGTCGGCGACCTTCTCCTGCGAGATCTCCCAGAGCCGCAGCACCTCGCGCTGCCGGGCCGGTGCGAGCAGCCGGCAGATCGCCGCGCGCAGCCGCGGTCCGGCGCTCGCCATGTAGTAGACGACGAGCAGGACGGAGCTGGCGGTGAACAGCCCGCCGACGATCGACGACCCGATGCCGATGAGCCCCGGCGCCAGCTCCTGCCAGTGCGCGCTCAGGTTGATGAGCAGCTCGTCCACCTCGGGCATCTCGACGGCGAAGTTCGTCGCCACCCAGTCGGCCAGCTGCGCGTAGTAGTCCGGCAGCGACTGGACCAGCTCGATCAGCTGCGTGACGAACAGGCCGCCGAAGAGCGCGATCACGCCGAGGATCGCGACCAGCGAGACGATCATGACGATCCCCGTGGCGCGCGTGCGGCGCAGCCCCCGGGCCACCAGCCAGCGGATCAGCGGTTCCATGGCGAGCGACAGGAACCACGAGATCACGACGATGAAGATGACGTTGCCCAGCAGGGACAGCGCTCGCCATGCGGCGACACCGAGGAAGACCGCGACGGTCGTCATGACGAGGGCCCGGGGGAGCCAGGGGGGCGGCTTGCGCGGGTCGGTCGCTGCCAGGACGACGGGTCCGGCGGCGGGGTGGTTCGGCATCGATCCCCCCGGAAGGTCGGGTGAGAGGACGGCGGGCGGTGTTCCTCCCGGTTCGCAACGTACCGGTCCGGACCGCGTTGGGGCGGCACCCTCGCGCGATGACCTGCGGAACTGCCATGCTCGACTCGTCGTCGTGCATTCCGGACATCTGGGGGAACCCCGTGGTCGAGAGCGCTGCATCACCCCGCAAGCCGCGCCGGACCGCGGCCGCACCGGACGCCGCGACGGAGCCGCCGGCCGCCGACGACCCCGCCGGGACGCCTGAGGGCCCCCCGGACGAGGTCGCGCCCTCGTCGGAGAACGACACCGTGCCGCTCGACACCTCGGCGAACGGCACCCTCGAGCTGCCCACGAGCATCGACGTCGAGGTGCCCGCCTCGACGGCGACCGAGGACCGGGCGGTCCTGCTGGCGCGCCTGCAGCTGCTCGAGACGGAGAACGCGCGGCTGCGCGCGGAGGCGGACGTCGCACCGCCCGCGGCCGCGCCCCGCCCGCGGCGCAAGGTCGGGCGGTCGACCGCCGCGGTCGTCCTGATCCTGCTGGGCGCCCTGCTCGCCCCGCTGGCGGTCGTCGGCTCGTGGGCGCGGGGGCTGGTGGTCGACACCGACCGGTACGTGGCCACCGTGGCGCCGATCGCCGACGATCCGCTGGTGCAGTCCGCGGTCACCAACCGGATCACCCTGGCGGTCGTGGACGCGCTGAACGTCGAGCAGCTCACCACGCAGGCGACCGACGCCGTGGCGAACCTGAACCTGCCGCCGCTGGTCTCCGGCGCCGTGCAGTCCCTCCAGGGCCCGCTGCAGGACGCGATCACCAGCTTCATCCGCAAGAACGTCACCAAGATCGTGAGCTCGGACGCGTTCTCGACCACGTGGGAGCAGGCCAACCGCGCCGCGCACGAGCAGATCGTGGCCACGCTGCGGGGAGACCCCGACGCGCTCGCGCAGATCAGCGACACCGGCGCGCTGACCCTCGACATCACCCCGATCATCGAGCAGGTCAAGACGTCGCTCGAGCAGGCCGGGTTCACGCTGGTCAGCCGCATCCCGACCATCACCGTGACGTTCCCCATCGCGTCCAGCGCGGACCTGGTGCGGCTGCAGAACGCGTACCAGCTCATCGACGTGCTCGGCGGCCTGCTGCCGTACCTGTCCCTCGGGCTGCTCGCCGCCGGCGTGCTCGCCGCGCAACGCCGCTCGCGCGCTCTCGTGGTCGCCGGCCTGTCGCTCGCGGTCGCCATGGTGCTGCTCGGCGCGGGGCTGCTGATCGGGCGGTCCCTGTACGCGACCTCGCTGCCGCCCACCGTGCAGCGCGTGGACACCGCGGTGTCCATCTACGACCAGGTGGTCTCCCTGCTGCGCATCGAGCTGCGCGTCGGGCTGGTGCTCGGGCTGCTGGTCGCGATCATCGCGTTCGTCGCGGGCGGCACCCCGGCGGCCCGCCACCTGCGGGCGTCGTCGTCGCAGGCCGCCCAGTGGATCCGCACCGCGGGCGAGCGCCGGGGCGTCACCACGGGCCCGGTCGGCGTCTGGCTCGACGAGCAGCGTGTCCTCGTGCGCGTGGTCGTGATCGCGCTCGCGGCGCTCGCTCTGGTGCTGGCCGACATGCTCACGCCCGCCTACGTCATCACCGTCTTCGTCATCGCCCTGGTGGTGCTCGGGCTGGCGACGCTCGCCGCGCGCCCGCGGGCCGCGGAGGAGCCCGACGCGGTCATCTGACGACCGGTCAGCCGCCGGTCCGGCAGAGCGGGCCGGCGGTGACGTGCTCGGCCGCGAGCACCCGGACGGCGCGCTCCCGGCCGAGGTTCCAGTCCCCGATGCCGGTCGCGCCGGTGACGTCGGCCGACGCGAGCAGGCACGACCGCAGCGCCGGCTGGCCCTGGATCTGCGCGAAGGCGGGCACGGCGTCGGCCGAGAGCCCCGCCAAGTACGCGGCGTCGAGGCCGGAGTCGAGGTCCGCCGTCGTGTTGTGCCGGACGATCTGCGCGTCGGGGTTGACCAGCGCGAGACCGAGCATCGCCACTGCGACGACCTGCACCACCGCGCGGGGGAGCCACCGGCCGCGCCAGCGGACCCCCGCGGCCATGACCAGCAGGAACACCGCGGCCAGCGTGACCTCCACGACGACGACGAACAGCCGCAGGCGGGTGAGCCCGAACGCCTCGACGTAGAGGTCCATCCGGCGCAGGGCCGACGCGACGACGCCGAGCGTGCCCAGGCAGAGCACTCCGAGCGCCACCCGGGACACCCACAGGTCGCGCGCCGACTCCCGCGGCGCCCGCCGCGCCGCCACCGCGACGACCACCAGCGTGAGCGCGGTGACCACGACCAGCTGCGCGAACCCCTCCCGCGCGTACTGGGCGTAGGTCAGACCGACGGTCTCGAGCACGTGCCGGTGCCCGCCGAGCAGGCCGCCCACCTGCACGGCGACGAAGGCCAGCACCATCGCGTCGAGCGCGACCACGGGCAGCAGCCACTCGCCGCGGCGCGCGGGCGCCTTCGCGGCCAGGCGGGCGTCCGACCAGGCGGGCGGTGCGAGGGCGAGGTGCGCCAGGCTCGCGGCGACGAGGGCGACCAGCGCGCCAACGACCACCTGGCCCGGCAGCAGCTCGGCATCGAGGCGGGGCAGGTAGCTGGCGAAGACGCGGTCCGCGCTGGCGAACAGGAGGCCGAACACGAGCAGCAGGCCGACGGTGATCGCGACGCTGCGCAGCGCCGCGATCAGCTGTCCGCGGCGAGCGCCGAGGCGCGTCTCGACGCCCTTGGCCACCCACGGCAGGGCGCGCACGGCGCCGGCCGCCCAGCTGAGCGGCGCCAGCACGGCCGCTGGGGCGGATCGCGACGAGGTGACGGCCACGGCGCCCGCCCACACGGCCACGACGGCGCACAGGGCGACCACCCAGAGCGCGTCCCGGAACGCGACGACCCCGACCAGCCCGATCGACAGCAGGGCGGTCGCGAGGTCGTTCACGTCCCGCCGCCGCACCAGCGCCGGGGCGGCCGCGGCCCAGACCGCGAGCCCCACGAGCGCGGCGCCCAGGCCGGGCCGGTGGCCGACGAGCAGCGCGCCGCCGAGCACGCCGGCGCCGCCGCCGAGGACGAGCGTGCGGGTGGCGACCGGTCGTCGGCGCTCCGCCCAGAACTCCACCAGCGCCCGCGCGACCGGGCCCGGCTCGCGGGGGACCGGAACGGCACGGCCCGCCACCCAGGAGGGCGGCGGGCCGGGAAGAGCGGGCGTGGTCGGGGGCGTCGGTGCACCGGAGTCGGTCATGAGCGTCACGCTAGGCACAGGCGTCCGTGCACGTCAGAGACTTGCGCGGGGGTCCCGTGCACGTTGTGTGCAGTGGTCCGGGCGCCCTCCACATCTGGTGCCCAGCGCGCACACAGGCGGTCACGACGACAGGAGCGCCTCGCCGATCCCGGGGATCGCGGCGAGGTAGGAGCGGACCTCGTCGGGACCCCAGCCGTGCGTCTCGCGCAGGCCGGTCGCCATCGTCCGCAGGTACGCGTCGCTCGGGGCGTTGAGCGGCGCGTCGTCGAACGGCTCCGAGGTCAGGGTGACCAGCGGGAGTCCGTCCCGTCCGCCCAGGTGCACGATCGTCTCGTAGCGCCCAGGGCCGTAGCGGTGCCGCCCTTCCCGCCCGAGGGCTTGCAGGTCCAGGTCCTCGCCGGGGTCGCGGCGCATCTCCTGCGCCAGGACGTCGGCCAGCTGACCGGACCCCAGCAGGTACGCGGCCGCGGCGACCCGCCCGGTGCCGTCCGGGTCGAAGACCGCGGTCCCGCCGCCCCACGCCGTCGAGGCCCCGGTGAAGGACAGGCTCCCGCGGACGACGAGCGGGACGGTGCGTTCGGGCTCGGTCCGGTCGCGGCACCCCGGGTACGTGCGCCGGCTGCCCGGCGGTCGGCCGCCGCGCAGGTAGTAGCGGAACCGGTCGACGCTGAGGTTCGACCCGTAGGCGACGTACCAGACGCGGTCGACGACGGCCGTGGTCATCCCGGCAGCGTCCGCGCGCGCCCGGCCGCGACGGCCTCCGCGAGCAGGACCTCCTGCGCACGCTCGTAGAGCTCCATCGCCTGCTCGGGCGTGTCCCCGACGGCGGTCAGGCCCACGCGCCCCAGCTCGGTCAGGCAGCTGATCATGTGGAACACGACGCCCGTCTGCCGGGACTGGTCGAAGTGCAGGCCGTGCCGGGCCACGACGTCGAAGAGGTCGCCCACGCGCAGCGCGCGCAGCTCCGGTGCCTCGAGGTGGTCGGTGGCGACGAGGTGCTTCTCGGCGCCGGTCGACGTCAGGTACCGGCCCGACGGTCCGTCGTAGCGCCCGTCGGTGAGGAACTGCAGGGTGAGGAACGGGTGCGTGGTCCCGCCCTTGCGCAGGTTCAGCTCGATGGCGTGGGCCTCCCAGGCACCCGTCTCGTCGCGGACGACGACGAAGTCGACGGCGAACCGACCCAGCACCCCCTCCCGGGCCAGGCGGCGGCCGATGGTCTGCGCAGGGTCGCTGATGAGGCGCGAGTACGCGGGGTCGGCGGGGAACGTGCAGCCCAGGTAGCGCTGGCCGCTCGGGCCGCCCAGCAGCTGGTCGTGGGTGGACAGCAGCTCGACCGTCCCGTCGGGCAGCACCCGCAGCTGCACGCTCGGGCTGCGCAGCTCGGTGCCCGTGACCCGCTCCTCGACCACGCCCCCGCCGGCGAACCTCTCCCAGTACTCGGCGCGGCTCAGGGTCGGCGACTCCAGCTCGAGGGCCTCGACCCGGTCGCGCACCTCGGCCGGGGACGCCGCCCCCGCCAGGTCGACCAGGGCGTTGCCGCTGCCCGACGCGCCCTCGTTCAGCTTGACGATCACCTGCCGGCTGGTCGGGCGGGCGGCGAGCAGGGCGAGGATCGCGTCCACGACGTCCTCTCGGCTGTGCAGGTCCTCCGCACCGAACGGGTGCTGCACGCCCTCCTGCGCGAACAGGCGCCGGCAGCCGGTCTTGCTGCCCAGGTCGGCCAGCCGCGGGTCGGACCCGTACATGGGGATGCCGAGGTGGAGGGCGAGGTCCCGTTCCCGCTCGGTGGTGCTGTAGGCGATGAGGTGGCAGCGCTCGCGGTTGGGGATCGCCGCGGCGATGCTCTCCACGAGCCGAGGCCGGTCGAGCAGCTTCTCGTTGAGCGGGCGCAGCGTGGCGTCGTCGACGGAGACGAGCGTGAGCCGGGCGCGGGCGTGGCTCGGGATCACGCCGGGCAGGAGGGCCAGGTAGTACTCGATGATGCTGTCCTTGATGGGCGTCGACGTCACGTAGGTCATCCGGAGGAGGGGCTGCCGCAGCAGGAGCAGCAGGAACAGGAAGCGCTCCTCGAAGGCCTGGACCAGTCCGGCGCTCCCGGCCGCCTTCGCGTCGACGGCCACGGACGGGACCACGACGACCGACTCGTCCTCGTGGTCGAGCCGCATCACGTCCCAGACCGACCTCATCCGCTGCTGGAGCAGGTCGAAGCGCTCCTGGCGGGCCGACTCGTCGAGCTGCTCGAGAGTGGTCACGGCTGCCTCACCTCCGTCGTCTCGACCGCGAACGTGCTCACGGGTCTGCTGAAGCCGCGAAGCTCGAGCTCGCCCATCGGCCGTCCGTCGACGCGGTCCTCGACGGCGGAGAAGACGCGCTGGCTCACCAGCACCTGGCCGGCCGCCGCCGCGGCGCACAGCCGGGCCGCCAGGTTGGTCACGCTCCCGATCGCGGCGTAGTCGGAGCGACCCTCGAACCCGATCCGGCCGAGCGTCGCGTAGCCCTGCGCGACGCCGACGCCGAAGCCCAGCTGGTGCCCCCGCCGGGACCAGCCCACGGCCAGCGCGGCGACGCGGTCCTGCATGGCCGTCGCCATCGCCACGGCCCGCCAGGCGGGGTCCTCGCAGGGCACCGGGTCGTTGAAGAAGACCATGAGCCCGTCCCCGGTGAACCGCTCGAGCGTCCCCTCGTACTCGTCGATCAGCCCGCCCAGCGCCCGGTGGTACTCGCCCAGCACCGCCATGACCTCCTCGGGCTCGGACTGCTCCGCGAACGGGGTGAAGCCGCGCAGGTCGCAGAACACCACGACGATCTCCCGGCGGTGGCTGTCCAGCAGCGACTCGTCGCCCGAGTCGATCACCAGGTCAGCCAGCTGCGGTGGCAGGAAGCGCCGGAGCCGGTGGAGCTTCTGCAGCTCGTCGACCTGCGTGCGGACGCGCTCCTCGAGCTCGCGGTTCCACTCGGCCAGCTCGGCCGCCTGCCGGGCGATCGTGTCCTGGTACCGCTTCACCCGGGCCAGCGACGCCACGCGGGCGACCAGCTCGCCCTGGTGGAAGGGCTTCGTGACGAAGTCGTCGGCGCCGGCCTCGATGGCGCGCAGCTTCTCCTGGTCACCGCTCGCGGTGATCATCACCACGGGGAGGTAGGTGGTGGCCGGGTCCGCCCGGACGCGCCGGCACACCTCGTACCCGTCGATCCCCGCCATCACGATGTCGAGCAGGACCAGGTCGACGGCGTGCGCGGGGTCGTGCAGCACGCGGAGCGCCTCCTCGCCCGATCCCGCCAGCACCAGCCGGTAGCCCCGCGGCTCCAGGACCGCCTGCAGGAGCCGCAGGTTCTGCGGCACGTCGTCGACCGCGAGGATCGTCACCGGGTCAGGCATGCGGGTGACCGTGCACCAGGAACGCGTCGACCTGCGAGGGCAGAGCCCGGACGCTGATCGGCTTGGACAGGTAGCCGTCGAAGCCGTCGGCGAGTGCCCGGTCGCGGTCCTCCTGCATGGCGAACGCGGTGACGGCGACGACGGGCACGTCGGCCACGACAGGGTCCTGCCGGATCCGGTGCAGCGCCTCGACCCCGTCGATGCCGGGGAGCTGGAGGTCCATGAGGACGAGGTCCGGGCTGCAGTCGTGCGCCAGGTCGACGCCCTCCTCGCCCGACCGTGCCTCGACCACGTCGTAGCCGCGCACCTGGAGCACGTCGCGGATGAGCTTGAGGTTCAGCGTGTTGTCCTCGACCACGAGGATCCGGCTCGACGTCATCCCAGCATCCCCTCGACTGCGGCGGCGGGCAGGGCCTCGGCGCGGTGCAGCGCGCGCACCAGGTCGTCGCGACCGACCGGCTTGATCAGGTACTCGGCCGCCCCCAGGGCGAGGCCGCGGGAGCGCTCGTCGACGATCGACGCGATGACGACCGGGATGTCACGCGTCGCCTCGTCCGCCTTGAGGCGCTCGAGCACCTGCCAGCCGTCGAGGCCGGGCAGGCGCAGGTCCAGCACGACCGCCACGGGCCGCGACGAGCGGATCTTGTGCAGCCCGGCCCGGCCGTCGCGCGCCCGGACCACCCGCACGCCGAGCCCGTCGAGGTAGGCGGCGAGGAGGTCGAGCGAGGCGCGGTCGTCGTCCACCACGACGACCACGGGCGCGTCGTCGCGCGGTCCGTCGGCACGTGCCGCCGCGAGCGAGGCGCGGTCGTCGTCCACCACGACGACCACGGGCGCGTCGTCGCGCGGTCCGTCGGCACGTGCCGCCGCGGTGTCGGAGGGCAGGACGAACCCGAAGGTGCTCCCGCCGCCGACCTCCGTCTCCAGCCACATCCGGCCGCCCAGCAGGGCCACGAGCCGTCGGCAGAGGGTGAGGCCGAGCCCCGTGCCCTCCTCCTTCGGGGCGCCGCGCCGCCCTTGCTGGAACGCCTCGAAGATGCGTTCGCGCTCCTCCGGCGCGATGCCCGGACCGTCGTCGGTCACGGTGATCTCGAGCTCGGGGCCGACCTGGCGCGCGGCGACGACGACGTGGCCGCCGTCGGGTGAGAACTTGACGGCGTTGCTGAGCAGGTTCACCACGACCTGCTTGAACTTCAGCTCGTCGGACTCGATCAGGTGGACCGCCGGGTCGATCGCCAGAGCGATCTCGATGCCGTGGTCGTTCGCGCGCCCCCGGACGGTCGCGATGCCGTACTCGATGGCGGTCGGCACCGAGAACGTGGACGGCTCGAGCTCCATGCGCCCGGCCTCGACCTTGGACAGGTCGAGGATCTCGTTGAGCAGCTCGAGCAGGTGCTGCCCGGAGCTGAGGATGTCGCGGAGGTACTCCTCCTGCCGCTCGTTGATGTCGCCGAAGAGCCGCTCGAGCAGGACCTCGGAGAACCCGATCACGGCGTTCAGCGGCGTCCGGAGCTCGTGGGACATGCTCGCCAGGAACTCGGACTTGTGCTGGCTGACCACCTCCAGCTCGGCCGTCTTGACCTCGAGCTCCCGGAACAGCCGGGCGTTGGTCACCGCGAGCGCCGACTGGCTGGCGAACGTCTCGAGGAAGTCGACGGTCTCCTGCGCGAACGGCCCGGCGGTGCGGCGTCGCACGACGAGCGCCCCGACGATCCGCTCGCCGCGCAGCACGGGGACGGCGAGCACCGAGCGCCAGCCGTCGGCGTGCAGGACGGCCAGGTGCGGGTCGAGCTCGACCTCGTCCAGGTCCGGGACGGCGACGGGGTGCCGCTCGAGCGCGGCGCGTCCGACGAGCGTGGCCCCGAGCTCGATCCGCACGGCGCGCAGGGCCTCGAGCAGCGCGGGACTGCTGGCGTAGGCGCTGCGCACGGAGAAGACCTGGTCGTCCTCGAGGTACTCCATCATCGAGCCGCCGTCGCACCCCGAGAAGCGGACGGCGTTCTTGATGATGGTGGAGAGGACCTCGTCCAGCACCAGGCTCGAGCTGACGATCCCGCCCACGGCGCTGAGCGCCTCGAGCTGGTCGACGCGGCGGGCCAGCTCGGCGCCGCGGGCGTCCAGGGCCGTGAGCAGGTCGACGTGGCGCACGACGATCGCCGCCTGGGCCGCGAACGCCTCGAGCAGGGCGATCGCGCTCGCGTCGAACGGCTCGACCTCGCTGCGCAGCAGCGACAGGGCGCCCACCACCTCGTCGTCGAGCACCATGGGGGCGGCGACCACCGTGCGGAACCCGACCATCTCCTGCAGGTCGCGCCGGCGGTAGGTGGGGTCCACCAGCACGTCGGCGATCTGCTGGACCTTGCGGCCCGTGGCGGCGCGGCCCACGATCGTGTCGCCGTCCAGCCGGATGGGGTGCTCGCGCCAGTAGTGCCGGAGCTCGTCGGTGAGTCCCACGGACGACGCGAGCGTGAACCGGTCGCCGTCGATGAGGTAGACGAGCACGGTCTGCGCCCGGCACAGGCGCTGCGCGGTGTCGACGATCGTGTCCATCACCGCATCGGGATCGGCCGCCGACCCCAGCGCGGTGAGGACGGCGTTCGCCGCCGAGAACTGGTCGGTGGCGTCGTCGTAGGCGCGCCGCAGGCGATCGTGCTCCGCCTGGCTGACGGTCCCGCCCTGCAGCTCGGCCATCGTCGGCCGCCCTTCCCCGGGTCTCGACGTCCCGGGCGCACCTCAGTCTGCTCGCGGGCGCTGGGCGTGTGCAATGACGTCCCCGCCGGGCGACCGAGCGTGCGCGCCCGTCTGCCAGGCTGGCGGCATGAACGCCTGGCGCACCCGCAGCTCGACGACCGTCTACGAGAACCCCTGGATCCGCGTGCGCGAGGACGAGGTCGACCGGCCCGACGGGACCGCGGGGATCTACGGCGTCGTCGAGGTGCGCAACGACGCGGTCTTCGTCGTCCCGCTCACCGACGACGACGAGGTGGTCCTGGTCGAGGTGGCCCGGTACGCCACCGGCGGGGTCTCGCTCGAGGTGCCCGCGGGCGGGTCCGACGGCGAGGACGCGCTGCTCGCCGCGCGCCGGGAGCTCCGCGAGGAGACCGGTCTGGTGGCCGACCACTGGCAGCGGCTGGGGTCGATGTTCGCGCTCAACGGGATCTGCCACGCGCCCGAGCACGTCTACCTCGCGCGCGGGCTGCGGCCCTCGGACGAGCCGTCCGAGCAGGCGGCGGAAGGCATCTCGGGGGTCCGGAGCGTGCCATGGTCCGACGTCCTCGGGCTCGTGGCCGACGGGACGATCGACGACGGCGAGACCGTGGCGGCCCTCATGTACGCGGCGATCGCCCTCGGGCGGGTGTCCTGACCGACCGGGCCCGGACCGCACAGGCGATGATGGGGAGATGTCGGACGGCCAGGTGATGCGAGGACGACTGCTGGTCGCGGCCCCGGGGTTGCGCGAGCCCACGTTCCACCGCACGGTCATCCTGCTGCTCGACCACAGCGCCACGGGAGCGGTCGGGGTGGTGCTCAACCGCCCGTCGCCGGTGGACGTCGCCGCGGTCCTGCCGGAGTGGCACAGCCACGTCGCCGACCCGCCGGCCCTGTTCGTGGGCGGCCCGGTCGGCGAGGACACCGCCATGGGTGTCGCGGTCCTGCTGCCCGGCGCACGGCCGTCACCCGACCTGGACGCCCTGACCGGCCCCTTCGGCCTGGTGAACCTCGACGCCGCGCCCGAGGCCGTGGCGGGGCAGGTGCGCGGGGTCCGGGTGTTCGTCGGCTTCGCCGGGTGGGGCGAGGAGCAGCTCGAGGGCGAGATCGCCGAGCGTTCGTGGTTCGTCGTCGACGCCGAGCCGGCCGACCTGCTCACCCGCGAGCCCGAGCAGCTGTGGCGGCGGGTGCTGCGACGGCAGGGCGGCGACCTGGCGATCGTCTCCACCTACGCGGAGGACGCCTCGCTCAACTGAGGCCGCCGTCCCGTCCCGGCCTCAGGGCAGCCCGAGGTCGACGGCGACGGTCCCGTACGGCGCGGCCAGGGCCGCGGTCGCCGAGGGGTACGACAGCTCCCAGTCCCAGCGGCCGTCGTCGGCCAGCACGCGGGTGCGTCGGGGCGCGAACGAGTAGGTGAACTGCTGCCCGACCGGGACCGTGAGCCCGACGGCGCCCGACGCGGTCCGCACCGTCACCGTGCCGGCGATCGAGGCGCCCGTCGTGGCGTCCTTCGCGGTGACGGTGTGCGGAGTCGAGCCCGCGCGCGCCGGGTACGGGGCGATCCGGACGATCGCTGTGGGCGTCACGGGCGGCGGGGGAGCGACCCGGAGGCTCGAGAGCAGCGTGACCACCTGGGCCTGCAGGCCCAGGTCGTAGAGCGCCTCGAGGTGGTTCAGCGCGTTCGTGGTGTGGGTGGTGGCGAACGGCAGCCGGGAGCGGGCGTCGGACACGAGCACGTCGCCGGACCCGGGTGCGAGCTCGGGCGTGGTGGCGACGAGGGTCGTCAGCGCCGTCGCCAGCGCCACCACGCCCGGCACCGGGGCCAGGACGCCGACCAGGGGGAGCAGGCTCACCGCGTCGAGCGGTGCGCCGATGGGCAGCGACGACGTCGCCCAGTGGAAGAAGGGCCACGGCACGGGCAGCGGGACGTAGGACTCCGGCGTGAACGCCTTCGCCCAGAGTCGGGAGAACACCGTGCTGACGCCGCCGAACGTGTGGTACCTGATGCCCGGGACGGGCTCGCCGGGAGCGATCGCCGCCGTGGGCGCGCCGATGGCGAGCTCCGCCCGGGCCCCGTTGAGCACGAGGCTGCGCAGCGGCGTGAGGAACGTCGGGGGAGCGCCGAGCGTCGTCAGCGACGTCTGGACCGTCGCCAGCAGCCCGTCGACCGTCACGGCGAGCGAGGCGACGCCGGAGCCCAGGTGCGGGGAGTGCAGCGAGACGAGCATCCTCGTCCGCCCGAGGAAGCCCGTCAGGGTGGCGTCCGCGGCCGCCGCCAGCAGGAAGGACCGGGCCACGAGGCCGCCGCGGCTGTGCGCGACGAACGCGACCCGCAGCGGCGCGATCTGGGGGTCCGCGCTCATCGCCCGGGCGATCCCGACGAGCTGCGTGACGTCGTTCGCGATCAGCGGCCCGGACTGGGAGTACGTGATGGTGCTGAAGCCGGCCGCCAGCAGGGCGTCCCGCCAGCTGGTGAGCGACGTCGCCGGGGGATCGAGGAACGCGCCGATGATCGGCAGCGGCGGCGGGTACGCCGCGAACGACAGGCTGGTCCAGCCCGGTGGCGGCGCGGCGCGGTTGAACGCCACGGACCCGAAGACGCTGGTCAGCGGGGCGGTCATGTCCCGGACGTCGCCACCCATGCCGTGCAGCAGCACCACGATCGGCAGGCTCGGGTCGAGGGGACCGTCGACGGTCGCGCCGGTCGTGCCGAGCGCCCTGCCCATGCCGACGCCCCCTCAGGCCGGGGTGTCGGTGCGCCGGGCGAGCAGCAGGACGCCGTCGACGTCGATCTGCTGGGCCGTCACGCTCGTGCGGGAGATCGAGAGGGCGACCAGCGACTCGTCCGGCGGCAGGTCGGCCGTCCCGGTCGGTGCCGAGCCCGTGGGGCCGAACGTCACCAGCCGCACCGGCTCGAGCCGGGAACCCGGGTGCGCCGACTCCCAGTCGCGCACGAGCTCCTGCATCGCCGGTGGCAGAGCGGGCGGCACCCCGGCGCCGGGGAGGGGGTGGTGAGGCCGGGCCGGCCCCGGCCGCAGCACCCTGCCGCCGCGCACGGTGTCGACCGGGGCGTCGGGGGCCGCCGCGTACCGCGCGGCCGCCTCGCGATGGCCCCGCAGCACCTCGAGGGGCTTGCCGGCCGCGGCCCGCCACGCGGACTCGCTCGTCACGTCTGCGGGGTCGCTCATGCCAGCCTCACCGTCACGTCCTGGACCCGGTCGAGGGTGATCGTGATCGACGCGCCGGGGATCGGGATCGTCACGGAGCGCAAGGGCGCGGTGGGCTCGACCGCCGAGATCGGCGTCGAGAGGCTCAGCGAGGAGAACCGGCCCGAGAGCGGCAGCGCGAACCCCGCACCGAAGGTCAGGCCCGTGAGCGCGCCGGCGATGATCGGCGCGACGAACGGTCCGGCGATGAGGTCGACCGCGGCGAGGACGGCGATGACCGAGAACTGCCCCGCGAGCGCGGCCAGCACGTACGCGAGCGGGTTGACCTGGACGTCCGACGTCGCGACGGCCGGCAGCGACGGCCCGACGCCGATGGTGAGCACGCCCCCCGACACCGTCGCCGTGAAGGGGGCGGTGATGGTCGCCGACGCCGTGCCGGACGCGAAGCCGCCGAAGCCGCTGACGGTGAGGCGCGCGTCCACCTGGAGCAGCCCGGCCGCGTTGACCTGACCGAGCAGGAAGTCGAGCGAGACGGTCGCGGCGGGGGTCGTCCCGATCATCGGGATGGTGCCCGGGGGCACCGGGAACGGCGTCGGCGTGAAGATCGCGCACGGGTGCGCGGTGGACCAGGCCGGCGAGCCGACCGGGATGCCGAGCGTCGTCGCCAGACCGGCACGGACCGCCCGCAGCACCGTCCCGTTGTTGAGCACCGCGGCGGCGAGGTCGAGCGGCGCGCCCAGGGCGTCGCTGCGCACGATGACGCGGCCCGCCGCCGACGGATTCCCGGCCGGACTCCCGGGCAGGCTCACCAGCACCTTGAGAGCCGCGACGCTGGTGCGCACGGCGGCGAACGTCACCCCGGCGGGCTCGGGCAGCGCGAGCTGCGGCGTGAGCCCGGCGGTGGCATCGGCGATCGCGGCGGCCGCGGCCGAGTCCGCCGCGTCGCCGATCTCGGTGTGCTTCTGCTGGTAGGCCGTCTCCCCGCCCTGCAGGTACGCGGCCGCGAGCGCGATCTGGATCGGGGGCGACGCGAACAGCGCGTCGTGGTCGAGCACGGCGCCGGCGTGGGCAGCGTCCGGCGTCAGGACGACGCCCCTCGACCCGCTCCGGACGCCGACCCCTACGCCGAACGGCACGGTGAACGTGCCCGCCAGCTCGACACCCGCGAGCCCCGGCGGCAGGGTGATCTGCACGCCGCCCACGGACGCGGACAGGACGGTCCCCACGGCGTGGAACGTGCCGGTGACCACGATCTGCTCACCCACGAGGACGTCGGCGCCCCCGGGCGTCACGGCGTCGACGACGACCCGCAGCCGGATCCCCGCGGTGGTGACCTCCCGCGGCGGGGGCAGCGGCACCGCGAACGCGCCCGTCACCGACGCGGCGAGCATGGCCTCGGCCACCTCGAACGCGACGTCGAAACCGCCGTGGTCAGCGAACATCGTCGCCCCCGACCACGACGGCGTGCTCCAGGGCCGCCGCGGCGGCCGGGTTCTCACGCAGCGTCAGCAGCACCCCCGACGGGATCGTCGTCGTCGGCGGCAGCGAGATGGTGACGATGCCGCGCCCGCGCAGCACGGCCTCGATGGTCCGCTGCACCACCACCGCGGAGTACCGGCCCGCGGCCACCCGCGTGACGGCCGCGGAGGTGTCCGCGGTCAGGTCGGCGAACCCGCCCGGGCTCGCGGCCGCGTCGTCGGCCACCTCCCGCAGCAGCGCGAGCGCCTGGGCCGTCTCGGGGACCACCTTCTCGGCGACCTTGGTCAGGTGCGCGCCGGCCAGGACGTGCCCGAGGAGCGCCCCGCTGGGCACCACGACCTCGACCGGGTCGACGCCGGGCAGCGCCAGGGCCAGGGCCTTGGCCGGCTGCTCGAGCAGCAGCTGCGCGTTGGCCTCGTCCTGCTCGACCCATGCGAGCAGCTCGCCCTGGCGGTCGACGACCGTCTTGGCCAGCTCTGCGCGGGCCTCCGCGCCCTTCAGCTCCACGTCGTGGCGGGCCAGGATCCGGCGGCCGTCCACCCGGCGTCCTCCGGCGCCCAGCCGGACGACCGACGGGACGTCGCCCGGCCACACGTGCGGATCGGTGTCGTCCGGCATGCCGAACCCCCTTCGGCCGGCCGCGACGGTGCGGCGTGCGCGTGGGGGACGTGTCTCGCTGCCCCCTGGTTTCGTTGTACTCGGGCGGGGGATATGCGTCAAGGATGGTGATTTGGCACGATTCGATCACCGCCACAGACGCAACAACCCGGCCGCCACAGAGGCGACCGGGTTGCTGTGCGTGCTGCGTCAGACGCTCACGGGAGCAGCCATGAGCGGTGACGGTCAGACGTCGTAGTAGAGCTCGAACTCGTGCGGGTGCGGGCGCAGGCGGATCGGGTCGACCTCCGCGTTGCGCTTGTAGTCGATCCACGTCGAGATCAGGTCGGGCGTGAAGACGTTGCCCGCCGTGAGGAAGTCGTGGTCGGCCTCGAGGTTGTCGAGCACCTCGCCGAGCGAGCCCGGGACCTGCTGGATGAGGGCGTGCTCCTCGGGGGGCAGCTCGTACAGGTCCTTGTCCACCGGGTCCGGCGGCTCGATCCGGTTCTGGATGCCGTCGATGCCGGCCATGAGCATGGCCGAGAACGCCAGGTACGGGTTGGACGACGGGTCCGGCACGCGGAACTCGATGCGCTTGGCCTTGGGGTTCGAACCGGTGACCGGGATGCGGATGCATGCGGAGCGGTTGCGGGCCGAATAGACCAGGTTGACGGGGGCCTCGAAGCCGGGCACCAGGCGGTGGTAGGAGTTCACCGTCGGGTTGGTGAACGCCAGCAGCGAGGGCGCGTGCTTGAGCAGGCCGCCGATGTACCAGCGCGCGATGTCGGACAGGCCGCCGTAGCCCTTCTCGTCGAAGAACAGCGGCTCGCCGTCCTTCCAGAGGGACTGGTGCACGTGCATGCCCGAGCCGTTGTCGCCGAAGAGCGGCTTCGGCATGAACGTCGCCGTCTTGCCGTTCTCGTGCGCCACGTTCTTCACGACGTACTTGAAGAGCATGACCTTGTCGCCGGAGATCGCCAGCTTGTCGAAGCGGTAGTTGATCTCCTGCTGGCCCGCCGTGCCGACCTCGTGGTGGGCGCGCTCGACACCGAGGCCGAGGGCGTCCAGCTGCAGGCTGATCTGGTCGCGGATGTCCGAGAAGCCGTCCACCGGCGGGACGGGGAAGTAGCCGCCCTTGTAGGGGATCTTGTGGCCGAGGTTGCCACCCTCCTCCTCGCGGCCGGTGTTCCACGCCGCCTCGAAGGAGTCGATCTTGTAGAACGACTCGTTCTGCTTCGTGTGGAAGCGGACGTCGTCGAAGATGTAGAACTCGGCCTCGGGGGCGAAGAACGCCGTGTCCGCGATGCCGGTCGACTTCAGGTACGCCTCGGCCTTCGCGGCGACCTGACGCGGGTCGCGGCTGTAGGGCTCGTCGGTGTACGGGTCGACGATGTGGAAGTTGATGTTCAGCGTCTTCTCGACCCGGAAGGGGTCGATGTACGCGGTGCTGATGTCCGGGATCAGCTTCATGTCCGACTCGTGGATCGCCTGGAAGCCGCGGATCGAGGACCCGTCGAACATCTGGCCGTCCGTGAAGAAGTCCAGCTCCAGCGAGTAGGCCGGGACGTTGAAGTGCTGCATCGTGCCGGGCAGGTCACAGAACCGGACGTCGACGAACTTCACGTCCTCGCTCTTGATGAACGCCAGGACTTCCTCTGGCTTGCTGAACATCCGCTGCTCCTCGGTCGGTGGTACCCGTGGGGTCGGGCAAGGCGAGGCTACGAGCGCGTGGTTTCTCCGTCGTGTACCAAGTGTTTCGACGGCGTTACGGACGCGCGCCTCGTGTAACGAATGCTGACCCTATGCCCGCAGGGGACGAGTCCGTGAGGCCGTTCGTCCACGCGGGACGGGGGAGCAGCGGGACCCACCCTACGAACGTCGAGCGCCGCCCGTGTTTCCGGTGCGTTGCCGTCTCGCTCCGGCCGTCACCTACCCTGCTCACGTGGCAGATCGTCGTGACCTGAGCTCGTGGCTGGGCGGAACCCCTGACGACCCGGAGGCCTCGGGTGGCGGCGTGGCGACGCCGCGGGGCGTCCGGCTCGGCCTGCCGGAGTCCGGCGCCGGGGCGCTCGCGCCGGTCGGGCGTCGGGTCGTCGCGCTCGTCATCGACTGGATGGCGTGCCTGCTGATCTCGGGCGCGTTCTTCGCGGCCGACCCCTCGGCGTTCCTCCTGTCGCGGGGCAACCCGTGGGCGACCCTGGGCATCTTCGCGCTCGAGAACGTGCTGCTGGTCGGTTCCATCGGCAACACCCTCGGGCACCGCCTGCTGGGCCTGCGGGTGCGCCGGGTGTTCCCCGACCGGCCGGCCGACAAGGCCGACCCGGTGTGGGCGAGCGCGGCCCCCGGGTTCCTCAGCGCGCTGGTCCGCACGGTCCTGCTGTGCCTCGTGGTGCCGGCCGCGGTGTGGGACTCCGACGGGCGCGGGCTGCACGACCGGGTCGCCGGGACGGCGATCGTCCGGCGCTGACCGATGGCCCGCGCTGACCCCCCGATGACCTGCGCAGACCGTCGGTCAGCGGCCGCGCATGCCCTTGCGGTCGGGGCGGGCGCGCATCGGGTCGACGCCCTTGGGCACCGGGAGCTTGATGCCGCCGAGGGCGGTGAGGCGCTTGTTGACCTCGGCGATCTCGGGCTTGGTCAGCTTGCCGCGGAGCTTCTGCACCTCGCGCGGCAGCTTGCGCAGCGACACCTGGCCCTCGCCGTCGCCCACCTGGATGAGCGTGATCGGGGCGCCCGAGATGACGCGGGCGGTGCGCTTGCGCTCGGATTCGAGCAGCTTCGCGATGCGCGGCGCGGGACCCTCGCCGACGAGCACGACCCCGGGCTTGCCGACGCCGCGGAACACCATGTCCTGCGTGCGCGGGTCGACCGCGACGGGCTCCTGCGTGAACGTCCAGCCGCGGCGGATGGTGCCCAGGGCGGCGAACGCGGCGCCCGGCTGACCCTCGATCTGCGTGTACGCGGCCGTCTCCGCGCGCCGGGCCAGGATGAACATGGCACCGAGCGCCGCGAACGGGATGCTGAGCAGCAGCACGTACAGCCAGTGGCCCACGAGCAGGCCGATGACGAGGCCCAGCACGATCACGCCGAAGAACACCGCCAGCACGATCCACGTGACGGCGGGGTCTGCCTTGCGGGTCATCTGGTACGCCTGCCACACCTGGTGGTACCAGCGGGTCTTCTTGACCTTGCCGGTCGGTGCAGCGGCGGGGGACGTGTCACGGGCCATGGGCCCGAAGTCTACCGACGGATCGGGGCGCTCCCGGACGTCAGCGGGCGAGCAGGCTCGCCGCCTCCTGGCGCGACGTCGTCGGCTCGGCGAAGTGGGCCAGCGCCTCGGGGATCGGGCGGCCGTAGCGTCGCATGGCCTGGCCCCACAGGCGGCCCGCCCGGTACGACGAGCGGACCAGCGGCCCGGACATGACGCCCAGGAACCCGAGGCGCTCGGCCTCGGCCGACAGCTCGACGAACTCCTCGGGCCGCACCCAGCGCGACACGGGGTGGTGGCGGACCGACGGGCGCAGGTACTGGGTGATCGTGATGAGGTCGCAGCCTGCCTCGCGCAGCTGGTCCAGGGCCTCGACGACCTCCTCGGTGGTCTCGCCCATGCCGAGGATGAGGTTCGACTTGGTCACCAGCCCGGCCTCGCGGGCGGCGGTGATGACCGACAGCGAGCGGTCGTAGCGGAAGCCCGGGCGGATCTGCTTGAAGATCCGCGGGACGGTCTCCAGGTTGTGCGCGAGCACCTCGGGCCGCGACGAGAAGACCTCGGCCAGCAGCTCGGGCGTCGCGTTGAAGTCGGGGATGAGCAGCTCGACGCCCGTGCCCGGGTTCACGGCGTGGATCTGGCGGACGGTCTCCGCGTAGAGCCAGGCGCCGCCGTCGGGCAGGTCGTCGCGGGCGACGCCGGTGACGGTCGAGTACTTCAGGCCCATGGCCTGCACGGACGCGGCCACGCGGCGGGGCTCGTCGGCGTCGAAGTCGGCGGGCTTGCCGGTGTCGATCTGGCAGAAGTCGCAGCGCCGCGTGCACTGGTCGCCGCCGATGAGGAACGTGGCCTCGCGGTCTTCCCAGCACTCGAAGATGTTGGGGCAGCCCGCCTCCTCGCACACCGTGTTGAGGCCCTCGCGCTTCACCAGGCCCTTGAGCTCGGTGTACTCGGGGCCCATCGTCGCGCGCGTGCGGATCCACTCCGGCTTGCGTTCGATGGGCGTCTCGGCGTTGCGCGCCTCGATGCGGAGCATGCGTCGGCCATCGGCTGCGATCGTCACGCCGGTCAGACTAACCCGCGTCCGGGGGGACGGCTGCGGGGGAGGTGCGCGTCACACCGCGGCGACGGCCGGCCGGGCCTCGAGGATCGGCACCAGGGTGTCGACGAGGTGCCCGCGGACCAGTGGCAGGACCTCCGCGATCGGCACCCGGCGGCCCGTCTCCACGGACAGCGACGTCACGTCCGCGTCCGTGATCCCGCAGGGCACGATGCGCTCGAAGGCGGCCAGGTCGGGCTCGCAGTTGAGCGCGAAGCCGTGCATGGTCACGCCGCGGGACACCCGGACGCCGATGGCGGCGACCTTGCGCTCGCGCAGGCCGCGCTCGTCGTCGGCGGCGAACCACACGCCGCTGCGCCCCTCGACGCGGATCGCGGTCAGGCCCAGGTCGGCGCACGTGCGGATCAGGGCCTCCTCCAGCACGCGCACGTAGCGGACCACGTCGATGGGTGTGGCCAGCTTCACGATGGGGTAGCCGACGAGCTGGCCGGGGCCGTGCCACGTGATGCGGCCGCCGCGGTCGACGTCGACCACGGGCGTCCCGTCGACCGGGCGGTCCCACGACGCGGTGCGCCGGCCGGCCGTGTAGACGTCCTCGTGCTCGCACAGGAGCACCACGTCCTCGGCGGTGCCGTCGGCCACCGCCGCGTGCACCTCGCGCTGGAGCTGCCACGTCGGCTCGTAGGGGAGCAGGCGTGTGCCGAGGTCGAGCTCGTCGAACCGCATGTCGGTCAGGCTAACCCGCGTCGTCCTGCGGGCGGGCGACGAGCGCCAGGAGGTGCCGCAGCTGCTCGGTCTGCTCGCTGGTCAGGCCGCGGGTGACCAGCGCCTCCGCGGTGTCCCGGTCGGCAGCGACGGCCAGCGCCGCGCGGCCGGGGTCGGTGATCGTGATGACGTGCCGGCGGCGGTCGTCGTCGTGGGGTCGCCGCGTCACGTAGCCCGTCCGCTCCATGCGCGCGAGGACGCGGCTCATGGTCTGCTCCGTCACCTCGCAGGCCGAGGCGAGCTCGCGCTGGGACATGGGGCCGCGCACCAGGTGGACCAGCACGGGCAGGCTCGCGTGGTTGAGGTCCCAGGTGGCCAGGTGGGCGTTCCACTCGCGCTCGACGCGACGGGACGCGGCGGACAGGAGGCGGCCGACCGGCCAGTGGGCGGGGTCGGACGACGTCGGGTCCGGCGCGTCGGCCGGCCCACTCCCGTGCTCCACGATCCCGCCTCCATTTGCTGTTCGGAGGATCTGTACCAATGATACTCAGCATGCTGAGTAATCGCCGGTCCACGATCGTCCGCGCCGTCCTCGTCGGCGTCGCCCTGGTGGTGTGGCTCGGCATCGGGTCGGTCGGCGGGATGGCGCAGGGCAAGCTGTCGCAGGTCCAGACGAACGACGCCTCGGCGTTCCTGCCCTCGTCGGCCGAGTCCACCCGGGCCGCCGAGGAGAGCAAGGGCTTCGTCGACACCGAGACATTACCCGCGCTGGTGGTGGTGCAGCCGGAGGACGGCGGCGCGGTCACGCCGAACCAGCTCGCGGCCGTCCAGAAGTGGGCCGCCCGGGTGCCGGACCAGGCGCTGCCCGCCGGGAACGAGGGCACCTGGGCCGACTACCTGGTGGGGACGCCGGCGGTCGTGCCGGCCGAGGACGGCGAGGCGCTGCTCGTCGCGTTCTCGCTGGACGGTGCCAAGGCGGAGGAGCTGCTCGCCGGCGACGAGGGCGTCACCGACTCGTTCGTGCTGGCGCTGCGCGAGTCCCTGGCCCAGGACCTGGGCGCGACGGCGACGAGCGCCGGCGAGCTGGGTGTCCAGGCGTGGGTCACCGGCCCGGCCGGGTTCGTCGCCGACCTGGTCACCGCCTTCGGCGGGATCGACTTCGTGCTCCTGCTCGTCGCGCTCGGCGCGGTGCTGCTCATCCTGGCGATCGTCTACCGGTCGCCGTTTCTGCCGTTCGTCGTCATCTTCACGGCGGTGTTCGCGCTCTGCCTCGCGGGTCTCGTGGTGTACACCCTCGCCAAGAACGGCACGCTCGTGCTCAACGGGCAGTCGCAGGGCATCCTGTCGATCCTCGTGGTCGGCGCCTCGGTGGACTACGCGCTGCTGCTGGTCGCCCGGTACCGGGAAGAGCTGCACCACGTCGAGCACCCCGCCACGGCCATGGGGCGGGCCCTGCGCGCGTGCGTCGAGCCCATCGCCGCCAGCGCCGGCACGGTGATCGCGGGCGTCCTGTGCCTCCTGCTGTCCGACCTCGGCTCCAACCGCTCCCTCGGCCCGGTGGCGGCCATCGGCATCGCGTCCGCCCTGCTCGGCGCGCTCACGCTCCTGCCCGCCCTCCTGCTCGTGCTCGGCAAGCGCTCGCGGGTCCTCTTCTGGCCGCGCGCGCCGCGCGCCGACGCGGTCGGGGCGGCCGACGTCGACCCCGCCGCCGGCACGGGCGTGTGGGCGCGGCTGGCCCGTTTCGTCGGGCGCCGGGCGCGCACCGTGTGGGTGGTCACGGCGCTCGCGCTGTGCGTGGGTGCGGCCTTCCTGCCCACCCTGAACGCCTCCGGGACCAGCCAGGTCGACATCTTCCTCACCGACGTGGACGCCGTCTCGGGCGAGGCCGTCCTGGCCGAGCACTTCCCGGCCGGCGCCGTGCAGCCCGCGATCGTCATCGTCGACGAGGCGGACGTGGACGCGGTCACCGCCGCGGCCGAGGGCGTCGACGGCGTGGACGCCGTCGCCCCGTACACGGGCTCGCCGTCCGGTGCCCCCGCCACGGACGCCCCGCCCGTCGTCGTCGACGGACGCGTGCGCCTCGACGTCACCACGGCCGCCTCGGCCGACACCCAGGCCGCCGTCGCGACGGTCGAGGACCTGCGGGCGGCCGTGCACGACGCCAGCCCCACCGCCGTCGTGGGCGGCGCCGCCGCGGAGTCGCTCGACACCCAGCTCGCCAGCGAGCGGGACCTGCGCGTGATCGTCCCGGTCGTGCTCGTGGTGATCGGGCTGATCCTCATGTTCCTGCTGCGGTCGGTCGTGGCCGCGGCCCTGCTGCTGGTGGCCAACGTGCTCTCGTTCGCCGCCGCGCTGGGGGTGTCCGCGGTCGTCTTCAACCACGTGTTCGGCTTCGCCGGAGCCGACCCGGTGGTGCCGCTGTTCGCATTCGTGTTCCTCGTGGCCCTGGGCGTCGACTACTCGATCTTCCTCATGACGCGCGTGCGGGAGGAGTCGACGAAGGTGGGCACGCGGGCTGGCGTGGTCCGCGGGCTCGCCGTGACCGGCGGCGTCATCACGTCCGCCGGCGTGGTGCTGGCCACCACGTTCGCGGCGCTGGGCGTCATCCCGCTGCTGTTCCTGGCGCAGATCGCGTTCATCGTCGCGTTCGGCGTGCTGCTGGACACGCTCGTGGTGCGCAGCCTCCTGGTGCCCGCGCTCGTGCACGACCTGGGCCGCCGCACGTGGTGGCCCAGCGCGCTCTCGCGCCGGGACGAGGTACCCGCCGACCTAGAGTGAGCCGCATGCAGGAGCTGCGGGTCGGACTGGTCGGGTACGGGGGAGCGGGCCGGGGGATCCACGCCCGGCTGCTGCGCGAGGCGGGGCAGCGCGTGACGGCCGTGGTGACCCGCAGCCGCGCGGAGCAGGTGGAGCAGGACTGGCCCGGGGCCGCGGTGGTCCCGGACGTCGCGTCGCTGCTCGAGCACGCCGCCGACCTCGACCTCGTGGTGGTCGCGAGCCCGACCGGCGAGCACGTCGCGCACGTGAACGCTGCCCTCGACGCGGGCCTGCACGTGCTCGTCGACAAGCCCCTGGCCACCAGCGCCGCCGACGCGCAGGCGCTGGCCGACCGGGCCGACGGGCGGCTCACGGTCTTCCAGAACCGCCGCTGGGACAGCGAGCAGCTGACGCTGCTGGGGCTGCTGGCGAGCGGGGAGCTGGGCACCGTGCACCGGTTCGAGCGGCGCTGGGAGAGGTTCCGGCCGGTGCCGCAGGACCGCTGGAAGGAGAACGACCCGGAGTCGGGCGGCCTGCTGCTCGACCTCGGCGCCCACCTGGTCGACTCCGCGGTGCAGCTGTTCGGCCCGGTCGAGCAGGTCTACGCCGAGCTGCACGCCCGCAAGACCCCCGCCGTCGACGACGTCTTCCTCGCGCTGGTGCACGCCGGCGGCGTCGTGAGCCACCTGCAGGCCGGCGGCATCGTCGGCGCACCCGGGCCGCGCACGCGCGTGCTGGGCGACGGCGGCGCGTACCTGGTCACCAGCTTCGAGGGGGAGCCGACGCCGTTCGCCGCGCTCGACGACGCCTACGAGGAGACCCGGCGGCCCGGCGAGCCCGTGCACGAGGGCTGGCTGGTGCGCGGCACGGACCGCACGCCCGTCCCGCGCGCGCCCGGCGGGCACGTCGACCTCTACCGGGCCGTCGTGCGCTGGGTGCTCGACGGAGGGCCGCCGCCGGTCGACCCCGCGGACGCCGCCCGGACGGCCCGCGTCCTGGACGCCGCCGTGGTGTCCGCCGCCGAGCGACGCGTGGTCCCGCTGCCCTGACCTGTGGACGACGGCCGACGCGACCGGCTGGACGCGTCTTGGATGGCCGGCATGGACAGGTTCCTCGTGCCGGCCGATGTGGAGACCGCCCTCGCCCGCGCCGGGTTCCGGCCGGTCGACCTCGTCGGCGACGGCTGGCTCGCGGTCGCGCTGGACGGCTCGGGGCGGCACCTCGAGCTGCACGTGGTCGCCGCCGTGGCCGACGGTCCGCTCACCACCCGCGTGACCCTGCTGCGCGCGCTGCGGCACGAGCACCTCGCCCAGCTGCTCGACGTGGTCGAGCTCTCGCCCGGACGCCTGGGGCTCGTGGTGGAGCACGTGGCCGGCCCGACCCTCGCGCAGGTGCGGGCCGCCCGTGCCCCGCTGGCCGACGGCGAGGCGGCCACCGTGGCCATCCCGGTGGCCGGCGCGCTCGGCGCGCTGCACGACGCCGGCCTGGTGCACGGAGCCGTCACGGCGGCGGCCGTGGTGCTCCGGCCCGACGGCCGGCCGGTGCTCACCGACCTGCGGCACGCGCTCCTGGCGACCGGCGACCCCGAGGCGGACGTGCGCCGGCTGGTGACCACGATCGTCGACGTGATGCCCGGCGAGGACGTCCGGCTGCCGTCCGACGACCCGTCGCTGCGGGAGGCGCTGGTCGACCTGCTCACCGTGCCCGGTCTCGAGGCGGGTCGGGTGGTCGACCGGTGCTTCCGCGTGACGGAGCCGTCGCCCGTCCGGCTGCCGGACGCCGGGGTGCTGGCCTCGAGCGCGCTCACCGCCGGTGCGCGCCGGGACGTCCCGGCGCGCTCGCGCCGGGCGGCACGGGCGCCTCGGCGGCGAGGCGCGGTGCGTGCGTCGGTCGCGGCGGGCGCGATCGTGCTGGTCGTGCTCGCGGCGCTGGTCGGGAGGCAGCAGCTCGTGTCGGCGACGGCCGCGCCTGCGTCGACGCT
>NZ_JBGFQZ010000014.1:0-83482 GCF_041295535.1 Cellulomonas sp. ICMP 17802
CCGGGGGGGGGGGCGCGCCCCCGCCGGGGCCAGCCGGGCGCCGGCCCCGCGGGGGGGGGGGGGCCGCGGCGGTGTGCTCCTCGTCAGACGTGGAGCTTCTCCTTGACCTTCGCCTTCTTGGCTTCGGCGCTGGCGCGGTGCTCCGCCTTGCGCTGCTCGCGCACCGTTCGCCGGGCCTCGGCCGCTGCCGCTTCGGCGGCGGCGTCCGCCACCTCCAGCTCGGCCATGACCTCGCCGACCGGGCGCCGCGTCACCTCACCCCCGAGTCGTCCCATCTCGACGTCGATCACCTCGACGGCCGGCTCGGTCACGGTCGCGATGATCGCCGTCGACCCGAACGGGATCGACCGCCCCAGCACGGTCAGCGCCTCCTCCGACGTGCCCAGGCGGTCCGCGTCGAACGCGCCACCGATCAGGCCCCCGGCACCCCAGCCCAGCAGGATCCCCACCGGCCCACCGAGGACACCCACCAACGATCCGATCAGGGACCCGGACAGGACCCCGACGGGGCCGATGTTGTCCGCGCCGTCGGGGATGTGCAGGGCGCCGCCCTCGGTGCGCTCCACCAGCGCCGCGGACTCGAGACCGATCCGACCCTGCGCGTTGCACTCCTTGAGCACGCTCAGCGCCTGAAACGCCTTGCTCTGCTCCACGAACCGAACCACCACGACGTTCGTCTCAACCATGATCACTCCTTCACTCGGAACTTCTCTGACTCGTCGAGCATCCGCGGGGCCGATGCCAGAGCGATGCCAAAGATCGCGAGTCCGCTGCCAACGGCGGCGCGCGACGTCACGAACGGAGAGACTTCGCGGAGCCGTACGGCTGCGTACCGCAGCGCGGCTGCCCACGACGGCGGTGGGTGGTCAGCTCAGATCGAGGACGAGGCTCCGCGCACCGGGCTCGGGAAGCGCCACCGTCGGGCCACTCTCTCGTCGACCGTCTGGTCAGACGTTGCCCTAGGTCGGATCGTGCTCCACGTTGGCCTCAGGGCAGCCAGCGGCGGATCCGCTCGCGGTGTGCACGAGCCCAGACAGGGGAGCGGACGACGGGAATCGAACCCGCGTAGCCAGTTTGGAAGACTGGGGCTCTACCATTGAGCTACGTCCGCACTGGTCCCGGCTCTGGTGGAGCCCGGACCGCGGCACCCAGGGTACCGGGTGCAGGAGGGCGTCTCGTGCACCCGCGTCGCCCGTCAGGGCCGCTGCCGGGTGCGCACGGGGTGTGGCGCAGGTTGGTAGCGCGTCCGCTTTGGGAGCGGAAGGTCGTGGGTTCGAATCCCGCCACCCCGACAGCACGGGCCTGCCGCACGGACGGTGCGGCTCCCACTGTCCCGGCCCGGACGGCGACACACTGGCCGCGTGCTGCAGCTGCGCATCTCGGTGCCGAGCGACCTGACCGCGGACGTGGTCGCCGCGCTCGAGCGGGCGCCCGCGGTGAGCAGCCTCGCGGTCCTCGACGGCGCGTCGAGGCGGCCGGCGGGGGACGTCGTGCTCGCCGACGTGGCGCGCGAGGCAGCGAACGACGTGCTCGACGAGCTGCTGGAGCTCGGCGTGCACCACGAGGGCACGCTCAAGGTCGAGCCGGTGGACACCTGGGTGTCGCAGCGCGGCTACGACGCCGAGCGGCTCGCGCCGGGCAGCAGCGCTGACTCCGTCGTGTGGATCGACGTCACCAAGCGCGCGTACGCCGAGTCGGAGCTCAACTGGACGTACCTCAGCTTCATGACGTTCGCGACGCTCATCGCCGCGATCGCGATCGTGCTCGACTCCCAGATCCTCGTCATCGGCGCGATGGTGCTGGGGCCCGAGTTCGGGCCGATCGCGGCGCTGGGCGTCGCGCTCGTCCGCCGCCGGTTCCACCTGCTGCGGATCGCGCTCTGGACGCTGGTCGTCGGCTTCCTCGTCGCCATCGCCGTGACCTGCGTGGCCGCCCTCGTCGGCAAGCAGGTCGGCTGGGTGACGCTCGCGCAGGTCACGGCCCCGCGCCCGGACACCGCGTTCATCTACACGCCCGACAAGTGGTCGTTCGTCGTCGCGGTCATCGCGGGGGCGGCCGGGGTGCTGTCGTTGACGTCGGCGCGCGTCGGGGGTCTGGCTGGCGTCTTCATCTCCGTCACGACCGTGCCGGCCGCGGGCAACGTCGCGCTCGGGCTGGCATTCGGGCAGATGACTGAGGTGCGGGGGAGCGCCCTGCAGCTGGGCGTGAACATCGTCGGCATGGCGCTCGCGGGCTGGCTGACGCTGGTCTTCCAGAAGGCGGTGTGGAACCGGTTCGCCGAACGGCGCGAGCGGCTGCGCGAGAGGCTGCTGCGCCGGCGCTGAGATCGGATGTATCAGGACGAATCGCCGTGCGTCCTGTCCAGGGACTGTCCGTCCGACACCTCTGGAGAGCTTCACCATGAGCAGGATCCTGTTCACCCTCACCCCCGCCACCGGCCACGTGCGACCCGCGCTGCCCGTGGCGCGCGCCCTCGTCGACGAGGGCCACGACGTCGTCGTCTACACCGGTCGCAAGTTCGCGCAGGCCGTGACCGCGACCGGCGCGAAGCACGCGCCGATCGTCCAGGGCCGCGACATCGACGACGCGGAGTTCGACGCGTGGTCGCTCGCCCACGGTGCCCCGGCCCCCGGCATCAGGCGGCTGCAGTGGGACGTGCGGCACCACTTCGTCGAGACGGTGCCCGGGTTCCTGGCCGACATCGACGACCTGGTGTCCGCCGAGCGCCCCGACGTCGTCGTCATGGACAACGCGTTCCTGGCCGGGGGGATCGCCGCCCGCCGCTACGGCCTGCCGTCGGTGCTGTTCTCGGTCTCGCCGCTGGCCATCTCCAGCAAGGACACCGCGCCGTTCGGCATGGGCCTGCAGCCGCCCCGGACCGGGTTCGACGGCCTGCGGTACCGCCTGCTCGAGTGGTTCACCCGCAACGTCGTGTTCCGGGACGTCCAGAAGGTCGCCGAGCGGGTCGTCCGCGACGCCGGGCAGCCCGTCCCCGACGGCTTCTTCCTCGACTGGGTGCAGACGGCGGTCACCCGCGTGCTGCACACGTCCGTGCCGTCGTTCGAGTACCCCCGCAGCGACCTGCCCGAGAACGTCGAGCTCGTGGGGCCGTACCTGCCCGCCGGCATCGACCGGTTCGACCCTCCCGCGTGGTGGGACGACGTGCTCGACGCCCGCGCCACCGGTCGGCCGGTCGTGCTGGTCACGCAGGGCACCGTCGCCACCGACCCGGAGCGGCTGCTGTGGCCGGCGATCGACGGGCTCGCCGACGAGGAGGTGCTGGTCGTCGCGACCACCGAGGAGAACCCGGGCTACCCGGCCAACGTGCGGGCCACGCCGTTCGTGCCGTTCGAGCGGCTGCTGCCGCTGGTCGACGTCATGGTCACCAACGGCGGGTTCGGCGGGGTGCAGCAGGCGCTCGCCGCCGGCGTGCCCGTCGTCGTCGCCGGTCGCACGGAGGACAAGGCGGAGGTCGGTGCCCGGGTCGCCTGGTCCGGCGTCGGCCTCGCGCTTCCCACCGACAGGCTCACGGACCGCACGACGTCGCAGGAGGTCCGCCGCGGGGTACGCCGGGTGCTCGACAACCCGTCGTTCGCCCGCCGCGCCGCCGAGCTGGCGCAGGAGTACGCCGGGTACGACGGCGTCGCCCGGACCGTCTCGGTGCTGACGGAGGTCGCGGGTGCCTCCCGGTGACGGCGTGGGCGGTCCCACAGCCTGCGGGCTTGGGACCGCCGCCCGCCGTGGCGTAAGGTCGAGGGTCGCCAGCGTGCGGTCGTCGGTCCTCTGAACAGGTCGGTGACGGGCCGCGCGCGGCCCTGAAGCACGGAGATCGCCGGAGTCGCCGGCGCCCGCCCCGATCAGTTGGAGACCATCGAAGTGAAGAGCGCCGTCGAGACCCTGGAGCCCACCAAGGTCAAGCTGACCGTCGAGGTGACGTACGACGAGCTCAAGCCGAGCATCGAGCACGCGTACGAGCACATCGCCCAGGACGTGGTGGTCCCGGGCTTCCGCAAGGGCAAGGTGCCGCCGCGGATCATCGACCAGCGCGTCGGCCGCCCCGCCGTCATCGAGCACGCGATCAACGAGGGCCTGTCCGGCTTCTACGCCGAGGCCGTCCGCGAGAACAAGCTGCGCCCGCTGGGCCAGCCCGAGGTCGAGGTCACCCAGGTCCCCGGCCTGACCGCCGCGCCGAAGGGCGACGAGGGCGAGCTGCACTTCACCGCCGAGGTCGAGGTCCGCCCCGAGATCACGGTCCCCGCGCTCGACGGCCTGGCCGTGACCGTAGACGACGTGGAGGTCTCCGACGAGGACGTCCAGGGCCGTCTCGACGCCCTGCGCGAGCGCTTCGGTACGCTGGTCGGCGTCGACCGCCCGGCCGCCGAGGGCGACTTCGTCGTCATCGACCTCACCGCCACGATCGGCGACGAGCAGGTCGACAACGTCTCGGGCGTCAGCTACCAGATCGGCTCCGGCAACATGCTCGAGGGTCTCGACGAGGCGCTCACGGGCCTGTCGTCGGGCGAGTCGACCACGTTCGAGACCGCGCTCGCGGGCGGCGACCACGCCGGCGAGACCGCGCAGGTCAGCGTGACCGCCACGACCGTCAAGGAGCGCCAGCTCCCCGACGCCGACGACGACTTCGCGCAGCTGGCCAGCGAGTTCGACACGCTGGAGGAGCTGACGGCGGACCTGCGCGAGCAGGCGTCGCGGATCAAGATCTCGAACCAGGCCGTCCAGGCCCGCGACCTGCTGCTCGAGCAGCTGCTCGCCGCCACCGAGATCCCGGTCCCGACCGGCGTCGTCGAGGCCGAGGTGCACCGCCACCTCGAGGGCGAGGGTCGTCTCGAGGACGACGTGCACCGCGCCGAGGTGGGCGAGCAGGCCACCACCGCGCTGCGCAACCAGATCCTCCTGGACACGCTCGCCGAGCAGCTCGAGATCAAGGTCAGCCAGAACGAGCTGCTCGACTACCTGGTGAACGCGTCGCGCCAGTACGGCATGGACCCGAACACCTTCATCCAGACCATCGACCAGCAGGGCCAGATCCCGACGATGGTCGCCGAGGTCGCCCGCTCGAAGGCCCTCGCCGTCGCGCTGCGCCGCGTCGCCGTCACCGACAACGCCGGTGCGGCCGTCGACCTCTCCGAGTTCATCGGCTCCGACGCCGAGGACGCCGAGGAGGCCGCCGCCGTGACCGGTGGCGACGCCGCCGCGGACATCTCGGTGCTCGACGACGCCGAGACCGTCGAGGACGCCAAGGCCTGACGCGCCCGACCCGAGGGCCCCGCACCGGCACGACCGGTGCGGGGCCCTCGTGCGTCCGGCTGCTCCTAGGGTGGGCGCATGTCCCTCGTGCGCGTCCACAACTTCTCGGTCTCCCTCGACGGCTTCGGCACGGGCGAGGACCAGCGGCTCGAGGCCCCGTTCGGCCACGCGGGCCACCGGCTGATGGAGTGGGCCTTCGAGACGCGCACCTTCCGCGCGATGGGCATCCACGGCGAGTCGGAGGGGTCCTTCGGCGTCGACGAGGCGCTCGCCAGCCAGTGGGGGCCCGGGATCGGCGTCGAGATCATGGGCCGGAACAAGTTCGGCCCTCAGCGGGGTCCGTGGGCGGACGAGGAGTGGAAGGGCTGGTGGGGCGACGACCCCGTCTTCCACACGCCGGTCGTCGTCCTGACGCACCATCCCCGGCCGACGCTCGAGATGGAGGGCGGGACGACCTTCCACTTCGTCGACGCCGACCCCGTGACGGCGCTCGCGCGGGCCCGTGAGCTGGCCGGTGACCTCGACGTCCGGATCGGTGGCGGGGTCTCCACGGTCCGCCAGTTCCTCGAGGCCGACCTGATCGACCACCTGCACGTCGTGGTCGTGCCGATCGTGCTGGGCCGGGGCGAGCGGCTGTGGGACGGGCTCGAGGGGCTCGAGGAGCGCTTCGAGATCGAGGCGACGCCGTCGCCGTCCGGAGTCGTCCACCTCGTGCTCAGCCGCCGCGCCGAGCAGTAGGGCCGCTCGCGGGACCGGCCGGGTGCCCTGCTCTGCCGTCAGCGAAAACGCTCGGTGCGCGGCCATGGACCGGTGTGGCTGCGCGTTAGGGTCACTGCATCGCGCGGCTCCGGAAGCGGAGGACCGCGTGGTGCAGGACAGACGTCACCGTCAGACGAGGGAGCCTTCGTGAACGAGCTAGTGCCGATGATGGCCAGGGCCGACAGCCCGGCCTTCGGCCTCAATGACTCCATCTACAACCGACTGCTCCGCGAGCGCATCATCTGGCTCGGCTCCGAGGTGCGCGACGAGAACGCGAACGCCATCTGCGCGCAGATGATGCTGCTGGCCGCGGAGGACCCGGACAAGGACATCTGGCTGTACATCAACTCGCCCGGTGGCTCGATCACCGCGGGCATGGCGATCTACGACACCATGCAGTACATCCAGCCGGACGTCGCCACGATCGCGATGGGCATGGCCGCCTCGATGGGGCAGTTCCTGCTCTCGTCGGGCGCCCAGGGCAAGCGCTACGCCCTGCCGCACGCCCGCGTGATGATGCACCAGCCCTCGGGCGGCATCGGCGGCACCGCGACCGACGTGCGGATCAACGCGCAGCTGATCCTCCACATGAAGACCGTGCTGGCCGAGCTCACCGCGGCCCAGACCGGCAAGAGCGTCGACCAGATCAACGCCGACGCCGACCGCGACCGCTGGTTCACGGCCCCCGAGGCCCTGGAGTACGGGTTCGTCGACCACGTGGTCGAGCGGGCCGGCTCCGTCACCGGCGGCGGCGGCACGGCCTGACGGCCTCCGACCTTTCATCTTTGAGGAGAAGCTCATGAGCATGGAGTCCCAGTTCATGGCGCGCGCCGGGATGCTGGCGGGACCCGGTGGCCTCGCGCCGTCGTCGCCCGCCGCCCGGTACGTGCTGCCGCAGTTCGAGGAGCGCACGGCCTACGGCTTCAAGCGCCAGGACCCGTACACCAAGCTGTTCGAGGACCGCATCATCTTCCTCGGCGTGCAGGTGGACGACGCCTCGGCCGACGACGTCATGGCCCAGCTGCTGGTGCTGGAGAGCACCGACCCGGACCGCGACATCATCCTGTACATCAACTCGCCCGGCGGCTCGTTCACGGCGCTCACGGCGATCTACGACACGATGCAGTACATCAAGCCGCACATCCAGACGGTCTGCCTCGGGCAGGCCGCCTCGGCGGCGGCCGTGCTGCTCGCCGCGGGCTCGCCGGGCAAGCGCCTGGCCCTGCCCAACGCGCGCGTGCTCATCCACCAGCCGGCGATGGAGGGTGGCGGCTACGCGCAGGCGTCCGACATCGAGATCCACGCCAACGAGCTGATCCGGATGCGCGAGTGGCTCGAGCTGACCATCGCGCACCACACCGGCCGCGACATCGAGCTGGTCCGCAAGGACATCGAGCGCGACAAGATCCTCACGGCCCAGCAGGCGCTGGAGTACGGGATCGTCGACCAGGTGCTGGCCAGCCGCAAGGGCGTCATCCCGACGACGGTGCAGCCCACGGACTGATCGACCGGCGACGCCGGACCCGCACGCGGGTCCGGCGTCGCCGCGCCGGTCGCCGGGTGGGCGGCCGCGCGGGTGGAATGGCGCCGCGCCACGAAGGGTGTTCGGCTGACATCCCGGCCGCGGTGGTGTGCAATGGGGGAGGACGCGCACCCCGCGGGGTGGCGCGAAGAACGACGCACCGCCCGACGGGCGGAGGGCGACACGAGGAAGGGGATCGACGTGGCTCGTATCGGGGACGGTGCCGATCTCCTCAAGTGTTCCTTCTGCGGCAAGTCGCAGAAGCAGGTCAAGAAGCTGATCGCGGGCCCCGGCGTCTACATCTGCGACGAGTGCATCGAGCTCTGCAACGAGATCATCGAGGAAGAGCTGGCGGAGGCCACCGAGGTCGGCCTGGTCGAGCTGCCGAAGCCGAAGGAGATCTTCGAGTTCCTCGAGCAGTACATCATCGGCCAGGAGTCCGCGAAGCGGGCGCTCTCGGTCGCGGTGTACAACCACTACAAGCGGGTCCAGGCCGGTGAGGCGCGCACGTCGACGACCGACGACCACATCGAGATCGCGAAGTCGAACATCCTGCTGGTCGGCCCCACGGGCACCGGCAAGACGTACCTCGCGCAGACCCTGGCCCGCATGCTCAACGTCCCGTTCGCCATCGCGGACGCCACGGCCCTCACCGAGGCGGGCTACGTGGGCGAGGACGTCGAGAACATCCTGCTCAAGCTCATCCAGGCCGCCGACTACGACGTCAAGAAGGCCGAGTCGGGGATCATCTACATCGACGAGATCGACAAGATCGCCCGCAAGAGCGAGAACCCGTCGATCACGCGCGACGTCTCCGGCGAGGGCGTGCAGCAGGCGCTGCTGAAGATCATCGAGGGCACCACGGCCTCGGTCCCGCCGCAGGGCGGCCGCAAGCACCCGCACCAGGAGTTCATCCAGATCGACACGACGAACGTGCTGTTCATCGTGGCCGGCGCGTTCTCCGGGCTGGACGACATCATCGCGGCCCGGGCGCGCAAGCGCGTGGTCGGCTTCGGCGCCCCGCTGCTCGACGCGCACGACGAGGGCGACCTGTTCTCGGAGGTCCGCCCCGAGGACCTGCAGAAGTACGGCCTGATCCCCGAGTTCATCGGCCGGCTCCCCGTCGTCGCCGCGGTCTCCCGGCTCGACCAGGACGCGCTGGTACGGATCCTCACGGAGCCCAAGAACGCGCTGGTCAAGCAGTACCAGCGGATGTTCCAGATCGACGGCGTCGAGCTCGAGTTCGACGACGAGGCGGTCGCCTCCATCGCCGACCAGGCGCTCCTGCGCGGCACGGGTGCGCGCGGCCTGCGGGCGATCATGGAGGAGGTCCTCCAGCAGGTGATGTTCGAGGTGCCCAGCCGCGACGACGTGGCCCGCGTGGTCATCACCCGCGCCGTGGTGCTCGAGAACGTCAACCCGACGCTCGTCCCGCGGGAGACCCAGGAGAAGCGCACGCCCCGCGAGAAGAGCGCCTGACCGTCCCGCGATCCCGCCTAGGATCGCGTGCGTGAGCGACCTGCCGACCCCGATCCCCGCCGAGCTCGCGCGGCTGCGCGGGAGCATCGACAACATCGACGCCGCCCTGGTGTACCTGCTGGCGGAGCGGTTCAAGGCCACGCAGCAGGTGGGCGTCCTCAAGGCGACCAGCGGGCTGCCGCCGTCCGACCCGGCCCGCGAGGAGCAGCAGGTCGCGCGCCTGCGCGAGCTCGCACACACCGCCGACCTCGACCCGGTGTTCGCGGAGAAGTTCCTCGCGTTCATCGTCGAGGAGGTCATCCGCCACCACGAGGCGATCGCGCAGGACCACGCGCTGAAAGACTGACGCCGCGGGGGTGGCGCGCCGTCCCTGAGGGGCGGAAGGTAGGAGGGGTCAGCTCCGGCGGGCCGTGCGGGGGCGGAGCGCGCCTGCGGTCGCCGGGGATCGTCGATCCCGGAGGTGCTGCCCATGGACCTGCACTGGCTCAAGCCACTGCTCGGCCGCCCGTCACCGTTCACCACCGTCTACCTCGACGCCACGCGCGCCGGGGCGACCGGTGACGCGGAGGCGCTCGAGCGGTGGAAGGCCGTCCGACGCTCGCTCGAGCGGGACGGCGCGCCGGCGGGCGTGCTCGACCAGATCGCGGACGTGGTGTCGCGCCCGACCGGGGTGCGCGGGCCGCATGGTCGTGTCGTCGTCGCCGACGCCGGGGCCGTGGTGGTCGACCGGGTGCTCGCGGAACCGCCGGCGCAGTCGCACGCGGTGTTCGGGCCGGCGCCGGCCCTGCTGCCGGCCGTGCGGGCCGCGGACGAGACCGTCACCTACCTGCTGGTCGAGGTGGACCGCAACGGCGCGGACCTGACCTGGGCGGCCGGCGGCACGGTGCGGACCGAGGGCGGGCCCGAGATCGAGACCGTGGACGGCGGGCACGACGACGTGCACAAGACGCGCGAGGGCGGCCTCGACCGGCGCAGCCAGACCCGGGCGGAGGACTCCTGGGAGCGCAACGCGGAGGCCGTGGCCGCGGTGCTGGACAAGCGCGTCGCCGAGCGCAGCCCCGACCTGGTGCTGGTGACCGGCGACGTGCGGGCCGTGTCGCTGGTGTGCGAGGCCGTGGGGCAGCACACGCGCGAGCTGCTCGTCGAGGTCCCCGGCGGGGGCCGGGGCGAGGGCGTGAACCGGGGGTCGTTCGGCGCCAAGGTGACCGAGACGCTCGCCGGGTTCCGGGAGCGACGCCGGCATGCGGTGCTCGACCGGTTCCGCGAGGCCCAGGGGCGCGGCGGCGGGGCCGTGACCGCGCTCGACGACGTCATCGAGGTGCTGCGGCGCGGCCAGGTCTCCGAGCTCGTGCTGCACGTCGACGCGCTGACGTCCGGGCTGGCCGAGCGGACGCTGTGGGTGGGGCCGGAACCGCTGCAGGTGGCGACGAGCGCCGCGGACCTCTCGTCGATCGGAGTGACCGGCGAGGCGCGGGAGATGGACGCCAACGTCGCCCTGGTGCGCGCCGCGCTCGGGCAGGACGCCGGCCTCACGTTCGCCGAGGACGGCACGGTCGACCTGGTCGACGGCATCGGCGCGGTGCTGCGCTGGTCCGACGACTCGACCCCGAGCGAGTCGGTGCCCACCCAGTCGGCCGACCAGGCCCGCCTCCGCACGGTGGTCTAGCCGCGACGTCCGAGCAGATGTGGCCCCCGGGCTGCATCTGCTCGGACGTCCCGGTTCCCATGAGCGCAACGTCCGCACTCGTGCGGGCCAGGGGCCCCCGGAGTGCGGACGTTGCGCGGGGGGTGTCAGTCGGTGGTGCGGGTGTCCGTGTACAGGGCGTCGATGTCCGCCGCGAAGTCCTTGAGCACCAGGGCGCGCTTCACCTTGAGGGACGGGGTCAGGTAGCCGTTCGCCTCGGTGAAGTCGGTGGTGAGCAGGCGCAGCTTGCGGATGGACTCGGCGCGCGAGACAGCCTCGTTGGCGCGCTCGGCGGCGCGGTCGAGCGCCTCGAGCACCGCGGGGTCGGTGGCCGCCGCCTCCACCGACATGGCCGGCAGCCCGTGGTTGGCCAGCCAGCCGGGCAGCATCTCGGCGTCGAGCGTGACCAGGGCGCCGATGAACGGGCGCTGGTCGCCGACCACGACGACCTGGCTGACCAGCGGGTGGCCGCGCAGCCGGTCCTCGAGCACGGCCGGGGCGACGTTCTTGCCACCGGCGGTGACGATGATCTCCTTGGTGCGGCCGGTGATCCGCAGGTACCCGTCGTCGTCCAGGGTCCCCAGGTCGCCGGTGCGGAACCAGCCGTCGACCAGGGCCTCGGCGGTGGCCTCGGCGTCGTGCCGGTACCCGCGGAACACGTGCGGCCCGGCCACGAAGACCTGGCCGTCGTCGTCCACCCGCAGCGCCGTACCGGGGAACGCCGGCCCGACGGTGCCCACCTTGGTGAGCCCGGGCCGGTTCACCGCCGTCGGTGCTGTGGTCTCGGTCAGTCCGTAGCCCTCGAGCACCCGCACGCCGATGCCGCGGTAGAAGTGCCCGAGCCGCTCGCCCAGGGGCGCGCCGCCCGAGATGGCGAACTGCGCGCGGCCGCCCAGCGCGGCGCGGAGCTTCTTGTGCACCAGCGCGCCGGCCAGCGCGTGCCGAGTGCGCAGCGCGGGGCCCGGGCCGGAGCCGTCGAGCGCCCGCGAGTAGTCCTCGGCGGCCTTCGCGGCCCAGCGGAAGACCTTCAGGGTGGTCCCCGAGCCCGCCTTCTGCTCGGCCGAGTTGTAGACCTTCTCGAACACGCGGGGGACGGCCAGGATGAACGTCGGCTGGAACGCGGCCAGGTCCTCGAGCAGGTGCTTGGCGTCCGGCGTGTGGCCCAGCACCGCGCGGGAGGGCACGCAGAGCACCTGGATGAACCGCGCGAAGACGTGCGCGAGCGGCATGAACAGCAGCGTGCGCGACCCCGGCGCGGCGCACACCTCGCCGAGGCCCGCGACGCCGTTGAGCGTGAGCGCGACGAAGTTGCCGTGCGTCAGCTCGACGCCCTTCGGCCGGCCCGTCGTGCCCGAGGTGTAGATGATCGTGGCCAGGTCGTCGGCCCGCGCGAGCGCGCTGCGCCGGGCGATCTCGGCGTCGCCGACCGTGGCACCGTCGTCGACCAGCGTGGCCACGGCGCCGTCGTCGATCACCAGCACGTCGGCCAGCCCCGGCAGGTCGTCGCGGACCTCGGCCACGACCGCGGCGTGCCGGGCGGTCTCGACGATCGCCAGGCGCACCCCGGCGTCGGCCGCGATCCACCGCACCTGCTCGGCCGACGACGTCTCGTAGACCGGCACGCCGAGAGCGCCCGCGGCCCAGCACGCGAAGTCGAGCAGGGTCCACTCGTAGCGCGTGCGCGACATGATCGCGACGCGGTCGCCCGGCTGGACCCCGCGCGCGACCAGCCCCTTGGCCACGGCCGTGACCTCCGCGGCGAACGCCGACACGGTCACGCCGGTCCACGCGCCGTCGACCAGCCGCTCGGCGAACACCCCGTCGGCGTCCTGGGCGAGCCGGTCCGCGAGCAGGCCGGGGATGCTCGCCGCGGGGTCGAGCTCGACCAGCGTCTCCGACCGGAACTCGCGCACGTCAGGCCTTCGAGGCCGTCGGCTGCTCGACGGGCACGAGCACGGCGTCACGCGCCACGCACGCCTCGCCGTCGCCGTCCACCAGCGTGAGCGTGCCGACCACGCGACCGGCCGCGCGCACGTCGCCCAGGGCCGCCTCGACACCCGGGCGCAAGGCGGCGGGCACGGTCAGCTCGACCGCCGAGATCTCGGTGCGCATGGACACCTTGGCCTCGGACTTCACCTTGCGCAGGGCGGCGAGCGCCGAGCCCGCGGCGCCGACCACGGCCGGGTCCGCGGTGGTGCGCAGGGGCGCGGCGGACGGCCAGGCGGCGCGGTGCACCGACCCCTCGCGCCACCACGACCAGACCTCCTCGGTGGCGAACGGCAGCACCGGGGCGAACAGGCGCAGCAGCACGTCGAGGGCGATCGCCAGGGCGGCCCGGGCGGACACGGTCTCGGGCGACGGGTCGCCGTACGCGCGGTCCTTGACCAGCTCGAGGTAGTCGTCGCAGAACGTCCAGAAGAACGTCTCCGACAGCTCGAGCGCGCGGGTGTGGTCGTACGACTCGAGGGCGGCGGTGGCCTTCTCGACGACGTCCGCCAGGCCGGTGAGCATCGCGCGGTCGATCTCGACCGTGACGAGCGCGGGGTCGAGCGCGAGCGGCTCGTCCGCCGCGCCGAACGACAGCGCGAACTTCGAGGCGTTGAGGACCTTGATGGCCAGGCGGCGGCCGATCTTCATCTGCCCGATCTCGAAGGCGGCGTCGGTGCCCAGACGCGCGGACGCGGCCCAGTACCGGACGGCGTCGGACCCGTGCTCCTCGAGCAGGCCCATCGGCGTGACCACGTTGCCCTTGGACTTCGACATCTTCTTGCGGTCGGGGTCCAGAATCCAGCCGCTGATCGCGGCGTCGGACCAGGGCAGCGAGCCGTGCTCGAGGTGGGAGCGGACCACCGTGGAGAACAGCCAGGTGCGGATGATGTCCTGCCCCTGCGGGCGCAGGTCCATGGGGAACACGCGGCTGAACAGGTCGGGGTCGGTGCGCCAGCCGCCGACGATCTGCGGCGTCAGCGAGCTGGTGGCCCAGGTGTCCATGATGTCGGGGTCGGCCGCGAAGCCGCCGGGCACGCCGCGCTGGTCGGCCGTGTACCCGGCCGGCACGTCGGACGACGGGTCGATGGGCAGCTGGTCCTCGGTGGGCAGCAGCGGCGCGCCGTGCACGGGCTGGCCGTGCTCGTCGAGCGGGTACCAGACCGGGAACGGCACGCCGAAGAACCGCTGCCGCGACACCAGCCAGTCGCCGTTGAGGCCGCTGACCCAGTTCTCGTAGCGGACCTTCATGAAGTCGGGGTTGAAGCCCAGCTCGGCGCCGCGGGCCAGGAGGGCGTCGCGCAGGGCCTCGTCGCGACCGCCGTTGCGGATGTACCACTGCCGGCTGGTGACGATCTCGAGGGGCTTGTCGCCCTTCTCGTAGAAGTTGGCCTTGCGCTCGGTCTTCACCGGCTCGCCGTCCAGGTCGGCGGTCTCGCGCAGGCCGGCGACGACCGCCTCGCGCGCCGAGAACGTCGTCTTCCCGGCCAGCTCCTCGTAGCGGGCGCGCGCGGCGTCGGACGACAGCCAGTCCGGGGTGTCGCGCAGGATGCGGCCGTCGCGGCCCACCACCGAGCGCGTCGGAAGCTGCAGCTCGCGCCACCACTGGACGTCGGTCAGGTCGCCGAACGTGCAGCACATCGCGATGCCCGCGCCCTTGTCGGGCTCGGCCAGCGGGTGGGCCAGCACGGGGATCTCCACGTCGAACAGCGGCGAGCGGACCGTGGTGCCGAACAGGTGCTGGTACCGCTCGTCGTCGGGGTGCGCGATGAGCGCCACGCAGGCGGGCAGCAGCTCGGGGCGGGTGGTCTCGATGTACACGGGACCGTCGGCGCCGTGGAAGGCCACCCGGTGGAACGCGCCCGGGTAGTCGCGGGCCTCGAGCTCGGCCTGGGCCACCGCCGTCTGGAACGTCACGTCCCAGAGCCCGGGCGCCTCGGCCTGGTACGCCTCGCCGCGCGCGAGGTTGCGCAGGAACGCCTGCTGGGCGACGGCCCGCGACTCGGCGGACACCGTCTGGTACGTGCGCGACCAGTCGACCGAGAGGCCGAGGCGGCGCCAGAGGGCCTCGAACAGCTGCTCGTCCTCGACCGTCAGGCGCTCGCACAGCTCGACGAAGTTCTTGCGGCTCACCGGCAGCTGGAGTCCGGACTTGCCCTCGCCGCCCTCGAACGGGGGCGTGAAGTCCTCGTCGTACGGCAGCGACGGGTCGCAGCGGACGCCGTAGTAGTTCTGCACGCGGCGCTCGGTGGGCAGGCCGTTGTCGTCCCAGCCCATCGGGTAGAACACCTCGCGGCCGCGCATGCGCTGGAACCGGGCGACCACGTCGGTGTGCGTGTACGAGAACACGTGGCCGACGTGCAGCGACCCCGACACCGTGGGCGGGGGCGTGTCGATCGAGAAGACCTGCTCGCGGGTGGCCGTGCGGTCGAACGCGTACAGGTCCTGGGCGGTCCACGCCTCGTCCCAGCGCGTCTCTACGCCCTCGAGGGAGACCCGGTCCGGTACCTGCCGCGTGCCCGCGGTGATCAGGGGGGCGTCGGGGGTGGAGGGGGAGTCGGAGCTCATGGGCAGACATCTTCCCAGATCGGTGGGGCCGCGGCGGCCGGGCGACCATCCGGCGAACGTTCGGTGAACGATGCCGGCTCGGCGCGGGCGGGGTGACAGGATCGCCCTTCGCCGGTCGGGAGCGCATGATCGGGTGGACACACGGCACACGGAACCACGGGGAGGCTTGGCGATGGCCCCCGAGGGCTTCCTCCGGTCCCACCTCGCCGCGCCCCCACGCACCCTGCTCGACGTCCTCGACGCCACCGTGGCGGCGCACCCTGACGCCCCCGCGATCGACGACGGCAGCGCGGTGCTGACCTACCGAGAGCTGGCCGACGCGGTGCGCGACGCCGCGGGCGGGCTGACCGCGGCGGGGATCGGTCCCGGCGACCGCGTCGGCGTGCGGATCCCGTCGGGCACGGCCGGGCTGTACACGGCGATCCTCGCGGTGCTGGCCGCGGGGGCGGCGTACGTGCCGGTCGACGTCGACGACCCCCCGGAGCGCGCCCGGACCGTGTTCGGCGAGGCGGGCGTCGCCCGCGTCCTGACGGAGGGGGGTCTGGCCACGGCTCGCGGCACGACCCCCAGGCGGCCGGGTCTCGACGACGACGCGTGGATCATCTTCACCAGCGGGTCGACCGGCGCGCCCAAGGGCGTGGCTGTCACCCACCGGTCCGCCGCGGCGTTCGTCGACGCCGAGGCCCGCCTCTTCCTGCAGGACGCCCCGCTCGGACCGGGCGACCGCGTGCTCGCCGGGCTGTCGGTGGCGTTCGACGCCAGCTGCGAGGAGATGTGGCTCGCCTGGGCGCACGGCGCGTGCCTGGTCCCGGCACCGCGCGCTCTGGTGCGCACGGGCATGGACCTCGGGCCGTGGCTCGTCGCGCAGCGGATCACGGTCATCTCGACCGTCCCGACGCTCGCGGGGCTGTGGCGCAGCGAGGAGCTGGCCGGGGTGCGGCTGCTCATCTTCGGCGGCGAGGCGTGCCCGCCCGAGCTGGCCGCGCGGCTGGTGGGGGACGGGCGCGAGGTGTGGAACACCTACGGCCCGACCGAGGCCACGGTGGTCGCCTGCGCCGCGCTGCTCACGGGCGACGGACCGGTGCGCATCGGGCACGCGCTGGACGGCTGGGACCTGGCGGTGGTGGCGCCCGACGGGCAGCAGGTGGCGGAGGGCGAGGTCGGCGAGCTGATCATCGGCGGCGTCGGCCTGGCGCGGTACCTCGACCCGGCCAAGGACGCGGAGAAGTACGCGGCCGTCGACGGGCTCGGGTGGGAGCGGGCGTACCGCAGCGGCGACCTGGTCCGGTACGAGCCGGCCGGGCTGCTCTTCGTGGGGCGGGCCGACGACCAGGTCAAGGTGGGCGGCCGGCGCATCGAGCTCGGCGAGGTCGACTCCGCGCTGCTGGGGCTGCCGGGCGTGGCCGGTGCGGCGGCGGCGGTGCGCCGGACGCCCGCGGGGACCGCCGTGCTCGTCGGCTACCTGGTGCCCGAGCCGGACACGGAGGTGGACCTGGCCGAGGCGCGGCGCCGGCTCAGCGGCAGCCTGCCCGCCGCGCTCGTGCCGCTGCTCGCGGTGGTCGACGCGATCCCCACGCGCGGGTCCGGCAAGGTCGACCGGGACGCGCTGCCCTGGCCCCTGGAGCGCCCCGACGAGGAGTCCGCGCCCCCCGTCGGGCTGACCCCGACCGGCGCGTGGGTGGCCGAGCGGTGGACCGCCGCGCTCGGGGTCGCCGTGGCGGGCCGGGACGAGGACTTCTTCGCGTCCGGCGGGGGCAGCCTGGTGGCCGCGCAGCTGGTCAGCGCGCTGCGCGCCCGGTTCCCCACCGTGACCGTGGCGGACGTGTACGAGAACCCGCGGCTCGGCGACCTGGCGGACCGGCTGGACGAGTTCGAGCCGCCGGTGGTCGCCGACGAGCGGGTGGTCCCGCCGACCCCGTGGAGCGCCCAGCTGCTGCAGACCGTGCTGGCGGTGCCGCTGGCCGCCCTGGTCGGGCTGCGCTGGCTGACGTGGCTGCTGGCGGCCGACGCGCTGCTGGTGGCCACCACCGGGGCGCCGTGGGTGCCCGTCGTGCCCGGCGTCTGGTGGTGGGTGGCCCTCGGCTGGGTGGTGCTCATCAGCCCGCTCGGCCGGATGGGGACCACGGTGCTCGTCGCGAGGGGGCTGGTGGGCCGGATCGAGCCGGGCCGGTACCCGCGCGGCGGGTCGGTGCACCTGCGGCTCTGGTTCGCGGAGTCGTGGGCCGCCGCTGCGGGCGCGGAGAACCTCTCGTGCGCGCCGTGGGTGGCGGAGTACGCGCGGGCGCTCGGGGCGACCGTGGGCAAGAACGTCGACCTGCACGCGCTGCCGCCGGTCACGGGCCTCCTCACGCTCGGCAACGGCTGCTCGGTCGAGCCCGAGGTGGACCTGCGCGGGCACTGGCTCGACGGGGACGTCCTGCGCGTGGGCCGCGTGCGGATCGACAAGCGGGCGACCGTGGGGACGCGCAGCACCCTTGCCCCCGGCACGCGCGTCGGGGCGTGGTCCGAGGTGGCCCCGGGCTCCGCGGTGCTCACCTCGGTGCCGCCCGGCGAGCTGTGGGTGGGCTCGCCGGCGACCTTCGACGGACCCGCTCGCCGGCACTGGCCGCGCGACCGTGCTCCGCGGGGGGCCCGGTGGGTGGGCGTGTACGGCGTGACCGCCGCCGCGCTCGCGGCCCTGCCGGTGGTCGCCGCGGCGTGCGGGCTGTGGGTCGTCGGCCTGGGCCTGCGCGGCTCGGTCACCTGGCGGGACGCCGCCGTCGACGCCCTGAAGGCGGTGCCGCTGGGCGCGGTGACCATGGTGGTCGTCCTCGCCGTGGTCACGCTGGTCGCGGTGCGGCTGCTGGCGCTCGGGATGCGCGAGGGCTACCACCCCGTGCGCAGCCGGCCGGGGTGGCAGATCTGGGCCACGCTGCGCCTCATGGACGACGCGCGCACCACGCTGTTCCCCCTGTACTCGAGCATGGCGACCCCGGCCTGGCTGCGAGCGCTCGGCGCGGACGTCGGCCACGACGTCGAGGCGTCGACCGCGCTGATGATCCCGTCCATGACGTCGGTGGGCGACGGCGCGTTCCTGGCCGACGACACCCTCATCGGCTCCTACGAGCTGGGGCACGGCTGGCTGCGGGTCGAGCGCAGCCGGGTGGGCAAGCGGGCGTTCCTGGGCAACTCGGGGATGATCGCGCCCGGTCGCGCGGTGCCCAAGCGGGGGCTCGTGGCGGTGCTGTCGGCCACGCCCGAGGACGCCCGCGCCGGCACCAGCTGGCTGGGCTCGCCGCCGGTCCGGCTGCGGCGCGTGGCGGGGGAGTCCGACGACGCCCGCACGTTCGAGCCCCCGACGCGCCTGCGGGTGGCCCGCGCGCTCGTCGAGCTGTGCAGGATCGTGCCCGTGATCTGCACGTTCGGGCTCGGGGTGCTCGTCCTGCTGGCCCTGCAGGCGGTGCTCGACCGGTGGGGCCTCGGCGCGGCCGCGCTCGCCTCCCCGGTCGTGGTGCTGGTCGCCGCGTTCGTCGCGTGCGTCGTGGCGACGGCGGCGAAGTGGCTGCTGGTGGGTCGCCTGCGCGCGGGCGACCACCCGCTGTGGAGCTCGTTCGTGTGGCGCAACGAGCTCGCGGACACCTTCCTCGAGGTGGTCGCGGTGCCGTGGCTCGGTCCGGCCACGTCCGGGTCGCCGGCCCTCACCGTGTGGCTGCGCAGCCTCGGCGCGCACATCGGGCGCGGGGTGTGGTGCGAGACGTACTGGCTGCCCGAGGCGGACCTGGTCACCCTGGGCGACGCCGCCACGGTCAACCGCGGCTGCGTGCTGCAGACCCACCTGTTCCATGATCGGGTGATGAGCATGGACACGGTGGTGCTGGGGCACGGGGCGAGCCTGGGTCCCCACGGGGTGGTTCTGCCCGCGGCGAGCCTGGACGACGGCGCGCGCGTCGGGCCGGCGTCGCTCGTGCTGCGCGGCGACGCGATCCCCGCCGGGTCGCGGTGGACCGGCAACCCGGTGGCCCCCGCGTGACCAGCCCGCCCGAGGACCCCTACCTGCCGGGGCGGCCCGACGGGGGCATCACGGTGGACCGGTACGAGCTCGAGCTCGAGTACCGCGTGGCCACCAACCGCCTCGCCGGCCGCGCCGTCGTGCACGCCCGCGCGCTGCGACCCCTCGACAGGGTCGCGCTCGAGCTGCACGGGCTGCGGGTCTCGCACGTGCTGGTGGGCGGACGCCGGCCCGACCGGTGGACGCACCGCGGGGGTCGGCTCGTGGTCCGGCTCGGTCGCGAGGTGCCCGCGGGGACGCCGCTCGTCGTCGAGGTGCACTACGGCGGGCAGCCCGGACCCGTGAAGGGCCCGTGGGGCGAGGTCGGCTGGGAGGAGCTGGAGGACGGGGTCATCGTCGCGGGTCAGCCCGACGGTGCGCCCAGCTGGTTCCCGTGCCACGACAGCCCGGCGGACAAGGCCACGTTCGGCATCACCGTCGCGGCCGAAGCGGGCTACGAGGTCGTCGCCAACGGGCGGCTGGTGTCCCGCACCCCGCGTGCCGGGCGCGTGAGCTGGGTGTACGAGCAGCCGGAGCCCATGGCCCCGTACCTGGCGACCGTGCAGATCGGCCGGTACACGCGCGCGTGGGCCGGGGGCGAGGTGCTGGTCCCCGCGCGGCTGCGGGCCGCCGCCGAGCACGACCTCGGGCGGCAGCCGCAGATGCTCAGGCTGTTCGAGGACCGGTTCGGGCCGTACCCGTTCGGCGGGTACACGGTCGTGGTGACCGACGACGACCTCGAGATCCCGCTCGAGGCCCAGGGGCTGTCCGTGTTCGGCGCCAACCACCTGGACGGGCGGCGCGGGTCCGAGCGGCTGGTGGCCCACGAGCTCGCGCACCAGTGGTTCGGCAACAGCCTGACCGTCGCGCGCTGGAAGGACATCTGGCTGCACGAGGGGTTCGCCTGCTACGCCGAGTGGCTCTGGTCGCAGGAGGCGGGCGGCTGGACGGCGGAGCGGCACGCGCGGACCGCCTGGACGCGCCTGTCCGGCCTGCAGCAGGACCTCGTGATCGGCGATCCCGGGCCCGACGCGATGTTCGACGACCGCCTCTACAAGCGCGGCGCGCTCGCCCTGCACGCCCTGCGGCTCACGGTGGGCGACACCACGTTCTTCGACCTCCTGCGCGCGTGGACCGCCCGGTTCCGGCACGGGTCCGTCAGCACCGCGCTGTTCGTCGCGACGGCCAGCGAGATCGCCGGGATGTTCGTCGGCCCGCTGCTGGACGACTGGTTGTACCGCGAGGCGCTGCCCGCGCTCCCGGCGGCTGCTCGCGCTTAGGGTGATGGGAGGGGACGACCACGCGGAGCACCGCGGACCCCCGTTGGACAGGAGTGTTGATGGCACAGGTCACGGCGGACGGCCTCACGGTCGGGTACGCGGCGATGCTCGAGCAGTTCCACCCCACCGAGGCGGTCGACCTGTCCGCCCACGCGGAGGCGCACGGGTTCTCCGGCGTCATGGCGGCCGACCACTACCAGCCGTGGGTGCCCGCGCAGGGCCAGGCGGCGTTCGTCTGGAACGTGCTCACCGCGCTGGGCGAGCGCACGACCGGCGACATCGGTCCTGGCGTCACCGCGCCGACGTTCCGCTGGCACCCGGCGATGGTCGCGCAGGCGTCGGCCACGCTCGCCGCGATGTACCCCGGCCGGCACTGGCTCGGGCTGGGCTCCGGCGAGGCGCTCAACGAGCACATCGTCGCCAACTACTGGCCCGAGGCCCCCGAGCGGATCAACCGCATGTTCGAGGCCATCGAGATCATCAAGAAGCTCTTCTCGTCGTCGATCGCGGGCAAGGACGTCAAGCACGCGGGCCAGTTCTACAAGCTCGAGTCGACGCGTCTGTGGACCATGCCGGAGGTCGCGCCCGAGATCCTGGTGGCCACCGCCGGTCCGGTGACCGCCAAGCGCGCGGGCCGGCTCGCCGACGGGCTCATCACGGTCGGGGCGCCGCTGGAGAAGATCTCGGGGCTGTTCGGCAAGTTCGACGAGGGCGCGCGCGAGGCCGGCAAGGACCCGGACGCCATGCCGAAGGTGCTGCAGCTGCACCTGTCGTGGGCCGAGACCGACGAGCTCGCGCTCGCGCACGCCATGCACGAGTGGCCCAACGGCGGCATGAAGTTCCCCAAGGCTGACATCCGCTCGCCGTTCGACTTCGAGCAGATGGCCAAGCTGGTGCGCCCCGAGGACTTCGAGGGCCGCATGGTCATCTCGGCCGACCCCGACGTGCACCGCGCCGAGATCCAGAAGTACGTCGACCTCGGGTTCGACCGCATCTACCTGCACAACGTCGGCCGCAACCAGCGCGAGTGGATCGAGACGTTCGGGGCGGACGTGCTGCCCAAGCTGGTGCGATGACCGAGATCCGGGTCTGGGCGCCCGACGGCCTGCCGGAGATCGCGCCGGGGGACGACCTCGTGGCTCTGCTCACCGAGCTGCTGCGGGACGACCCGCCGGTCGACGGCGACGTCCTCGTGCTCACGTCGAAGGTCGTCTCCAAGGCCGAGGGTCGCGTGGTGTCCGCCGACGACCGCGAGCAGGCGATCACCGACGAGACGGTCCGCGTCGTCGCCACCCGCGAGCACGCCTCGGGCGTGACGCGGATCGTCGAGAACCGGCTGGGCCTGGTCATGGCCGCGGCCGGCGTCGACGCGTCGAACACCCCCGAGGGGACGGTGCTGCTGCTGCCGGTGGACCCGGACGGGTCCGCGCGCCGCCTGCGGGCCGGTCTCTCCCAGGCGTTCGGCGTGCGCATCGGCGTCGTCATCACGGACACGGCCGGGCGGCCGTGGCGGCAGGGCGTCACCGACATCGCGATCGGCGCGGCCGGCCTCGTGGTGCTGGACGACCTGCGCGGTCAGGTGGACACGTTCGGCCGCCCGCTGATCATGACGCAGGCCGCGGTGGCCGACGAGATCGCATCGGCGGGCGAGCTGGTCAAGGGCAAGGCGCTCGGCAGGCCGCTGGCGGTCGTCCGCGGGCTCGGGCACCTGGTGACCGTCGACGACGGCCCGGGTGCGCGCGTGCTCGTGCGGCTGGGCGACGAGGACATGTTCCAGCAGGGCAGCGCCGAGGCGTACTCGCAGGGCTGGAAGGACGCGCTCAGGGGCCAGCAGTAGCCTTCGCGGCCGCCTTGGCCGCCTGCTTGGTCGCGCGGACCTCGCCGAGCGAGACCGGGTCGGTGACGTCGGCGATGGACCGGCGCGACCCGGGCTCTCCGTAGGCGCCGGCGGCCTCGGCCCACCCGGCCGGCTGCACGCCGCGCTGCTTGCCCAGCAGGGCCAGGAAGATCCGCGCCTTCTGGTCCCCGAAGCCGGGCAGCGCCTTGAGCCGCTTGAGAACCGTGGCTCCGTCGGGGTCGCCGTCGGTCCACAGCCGCGTGACGTCGCCGTCGTAGTCGGCGGCCACGGCCGCGGCGACCGCCTGGATGCGGCCGGCCATCGAGCCGGGGTAGCGGTGCACGGCCGGCGGCGTCGCGCACAGGGCCGCGAACGTCTCCGGGTCCGCCTCCGCGATGCGGTGCACGTCGAGGCCGCCCATGCGGTCGGCGATCTTGGCGGGACCCGCGAAGGCCGACTCCATGGTGACCTGCTGGTCCAGGAGCATGCCGATGAGCAGCGCGAACGGGTCGTCGGTCAGGAGCTGGTCGGCGGTCGGGTCGCCGGTGAGCCAGAGCGTCATGACGGCATCCTCTCGCGAGTGGGGGAGGATGCGCCCGTGCGATGGGTCGTCGTGGTGCCTGTGAAGCCGGCCGCCGAGGGAAAGACGCGGCTGGCCGGGTCGTTGTCCGCCGGCGCCCGGGAGCGGCTGGTGCGGGCGATGGCGCTGGACACGATCGCGGCGGCCTCGGCCGCCGAGGGCGTCGAGCGGGTCGTCGTGGTCACCGCCGACCCCGTGCTGCGGGAGCTGCTCGCGTCGTCGACCGACCTGGTCGGCGAGCCGGGCGGCGGCCTGAACGCGGCCGTCGGGGCCGGGATCGACCGCGCGCGACGCCTCGACGCCGGCGTCGCCGTGCTGCTGGGCGACCTGCCCGCGCTGCGGCCGGCGGACCTCGCGGACGCCCTGAGCATGGCGGCCGCGCACGACCGGGCCGTGGTCGCCGACGCCGGCGGCACGGGGACCACCCTCCTGACTGCGCTGCCGGGTCTCGCGCTCGAGCCCCGGTTCGGCGCCGGCTCGGCCGCCGCGCACGAGCGGGCCGGGCACGTCCGGCTCGCCGTGCCCGCGACCTCGACCGTGCGGCGGGACGTCGACGTCGCCGACGACCTCGCGGAGGTCGAGCGGCTCGGCGTCGGGCCGGCGACGCACGCGGTGCTCGGCCTCGACGCCGACCCGGTGGGCTAGCGTCGGCGCGTGCTCCTCTACCGTTGCCCGCGCTGCGGGAGCGTCGCCTTCATCGAGACCACCGCCTGCGAGGCCTGCGGGCTCCAGATGGGGCTGCACCCCCCGACGCTCACGATGCGCCCCGCGCCCGAGCAGGGGACCGACATCGACGGCACGTGGTGGTTCCCGTGCACGAACCGGCTCTGGCAGTGCAACTGGCTCGCGGCGGCGGACTCTGGGTCCGGGCAGTGCGTCTCGTGCCGGCTCACGCGCACCCGGCCGGGCAACGACGACACCCTCGCGCTGGAGAAGCTGGCGACGGCGTCGGCGGACAAGCGCCGCCTGCTCGTGCAGCTGGCCGACCTCGGGCTGCCGATCACGCCCTGGTACGAGCGGCCCGGCGGGCTCGGCTTCGACCTGCTCTCGTCCCGGTCCGACGGCTCCCGCGTGGTGATCGGGCACGCGAACGGCATCGTCACCATCGACCTGGCGGAGTCCCTCGACGCGCACCGTGAGGCGCTGCGGATCAGCCTGGGCGAGCCGTACCGCACGATGCTCGGCCACTTCCGGCACGAGGTCGGGCACTACTACGAGTGGATCCTGGTCGAGCAGACGGGCTGGATCGACGAGTGCCGGACGTTGTTCGGCGACGAGCGCGCGTCCTACCGCGACGCCATCGCCCGGCACTACCGCGAGGGTGCACCGCGGGACTGGGCCGAGAGCTTCATCTCCGAGTACGCGACGATGCACCCGTGGGAGGACTTCGCGGAGTGCTTCGCCCACTACCTGCACCTCACGAGCACGCTGCAGACGGCCGCCGCGGGCCGGCTGACGGTCGAGGTCGAGGGCGTGCCGCAGATCGCCGACGGCCAGGTGCGTCCGCGCACCAGCTACGCGGACGCGAGCATGGACGAGATCCTCGCCGACTGGCTCCCGCTCGCCACGTTCCTCAACCGGGTCAACCGCGCGATGGGCAAGAGCGACCTGTACCCGTTCACCATCGCCGCGCCCGTGGCCCGCAAGCTCGACTTCGTGCACCGCGTCGTGACGGCGTCCCGGGTGGAGCAGCCGCTCGGGTCCTAGCGGCCCACGAGGGCGAGGGCGTCCGTCGCGATGCGGGCGGTCGTCGGCACGTCGGTCATGAGGGTGTCGACGGCCCGCGCGACGAAGCCGGCGGCCTCCAGCGCCGGCACGGCGTCGGAGTCGCGCCGGTCGACCAGCCACGCGTCGAGGATCCCGTCCGGGCGCCGGCCGTAGTGCTCGGCCACGGCGCGCGCGGTCGTCTCGACGCCGATGGCGGCCAGGCACGCGTCGGCCATGCCGCGCACGGGCGCACCGCCGATCACAGGGCTGATGCCGACCACGGGCGCCGGCGTGGCGCGCAGGGCGTCGCGGATGCCGGGGACCGCCAGGATCGTGCCGACCGAGACCACGGGGTTCGACGGCGGGATCACCACGACGTCGGCGTGGGCGATCGCCTCCAGGACGCCGGGCGCGGGCCGCGCGGTCTCCACGTGCGTCTGCACGAACCGGGTCGCCGGCAGCGCCGCGCGGTGCCGGACCCACCACTCCTCGAAGTGCATCGTCCGGCCGTCCGCCACGACGACGTGGGTCTCCACCTCGTCGTCGGTCATCGGCAGGAGCGTCACGCCCGGCTGCCACCGCTCCGCCAGCCGGGCCGTGACCTGCGACAACGGGAGCCCGTCCCGCAGCAGCTCGGTGCGGGCGAGGTGCGTGGCCAGGTCGAGGTCGCCCAGCGTGAACCACTCCCAGCCGAGGCCGTAGGCCTGCAGGTCGTCGCTCACGCGCCGGGACTCGTCGCGCCGCCCCCAGCCCTGCTCCTCGTGCACGGCGCCGCCGAGCGTGTACATCAGCGTGTCGAGGTCGGGGCAGACCCGGACGCCGTGCAGCCACATGTCGTCGCCGGTGTTCGCGATCACGGTGATCTGGGCGTCGGCCAGCTCGCGCAGCCCGCGCGTGAAGCGGGCGCCGCCGACGCCGCCGGACAGGACGGTGATCTTCACGCGGGGGGCCTCCTGGCCTGGGGGGACGGCTCGTGGAACGCGATGACGGGCCGCCCGGTGCGGGGGTGCTCCAGGACGTCGGCCTCGACGCCGTAGACCGCGCGCAGCAGGTCGGGCACCAGGACGTCCCGGGGGTGGCCGGCGGCGGCGAGGTGGCCGTCGCTCAGCACGAGCACGTGCTCGCAGAACGCCGCCGCGAGGTTGAGGTCGTGCAGGGCCGCGACCGTCGTGGTGCCCAGGTCCCGCACGAACGCCAGCAGGCTGAGCTGCGCGCTGACGTCGAGGTGGTTGGTGGGCTCGTCGAGCAGCAGCAGGTCGGGCTCCTGCGCCAGCGCGCGCGCGATCTGGACCCGCTGCCGCTCGCCGCCGGACAGGGACGACCAGGGGCGGTCGGCCAGGTGGTCCGCCTGCGCGCTGACCAGGGCGCGGTCGATCGCGGCCTCGTCGGGGTCGCTGCCCCACAGGGACCGGTAGGGGATGCGGCCGAGGGACACCACCTCGCGGACCGTGAGGGGGACGGAGCTGGTCGACTCCTGCTCGAGCAGGGCGATCCGCTGCGCGCGCGCCCGGCGCGGCAGGTGGTGGACCGGTCCGGCCTCCACCAGCACGGCGCCCTTCTCGGGCGGGAGCAGGCCCGCGATCAGCCGCAGCAGGGTGGTCTTGCCCGCACCGTTGGGGCCGAGCAGGCCGGTCAGGTGGCCCTCGGGCGGCGTCGCGTCGATGCCGTCCACCACCCACCGGCCGCCCAGGCGGGTGCCGACGCCGTCGAGGGTCAGGTCCACGCCGACCCCTTCCCGCGCCGCAGCAGGTAGGCGAACACCGGCACGCCGATGAGGGCGGTGACGATGCCGACCGGCAGCTCGCGCGGGTCGAACACCGTGCGTGCGAGCGTGTCCGCCCAGACCAGGAACACGGCGCCGCTCAGCGCCGCGACCGGCAGGAGCCGGCGGTGGGCCGGACCCGTGAGCGACGAGACGGCGTGGGGCAGGATCAGGCCGACGAACCCGATGGCGCCGCTGACCGCGACCATCGCACCGGTGAGCAGCGCGACGACGGTCATGAGGGTCCAGCGCGTGCGGTCGACGTCGATGCCCAGCGCGGCCGCGGACGTGTCGCCGAAGGCGAAGGCGTCGAGGCGCGTGGCGCTGAGCACGAGCACGCTGCCGACGACCACCACCGCGATCCCCGCGATCGCGACCGACCCCCACGTCGCGCCCGCCAGCGACCCGAGCAGCCAGTTGAGGATCTCGCGGTAGGAGTCGCCCGTGGCGGTCCAGAAGATGACGAAGCTGGTCCCCGCGGCGGCCAGCTGGGACACCGCCAGGCCCGCCAGCACCGCGCGCCCGGGGGCGAGGGTGCCGCCCGTGCGGGCGAGGGCGAGGGTCGCGACGAGGGCCAGCAGGGCGCCCGCGAACGCCGCGACCGGCAGCAGCAGGCTCACGCCGACCACGAGCACCGCGACGGCACCCAGGGACGCCCCGGACGACAGACCCAGCAGGTACGGGTCCGCCAGCGGGTTGCGCGTCAGGCTCTGCATCACCGCGCCGGCCAGGGCCAGCCCCGCCCCCACCGCGGCCGCCGTGAGCACGCGCGGCAGCCGCAGGTCCCAGACGATCGCGTCGTGCAGGCGCGGGACCTCCTGGACCGGCAGCCCGAGATGGCCGCCGATGCTACGGGCGACCTCCGCGACGCTCAGGTCCGCCGGGCCGATCGTCACGGCCACCAGCACCGTCACGACGAGCGCTGCGAGCCCCGCGGCGACCAGCAGCGTCAGCGGTGTCCGGCCCTTCACCCCAGCGCGGCGAGCTGGTCGTCGAGCGACTTCACCGCGTCAGCGTTGCGCACCCCGGCCTCGGACGCCGGGAACGGGACGGTGAGGTACCGGTGCTCCTTGACGGCGGTCAGCTGGTTGGTCGCCGGGTTGGCCTCGAGCATCTCGATCTTCTTCGCCGCGGTGTTCCACGAGGCGTCGACCAGCACGATGACGTCCGGGTCGGCCGCCACGATCTGCTCCCAGCCGGCCGAGGTCCAGGTGTCGTGCACGTCCGCGAAGATGTTGGTCAGGCCGGCCGCGTCCATGATCATCTGCGGCGCGCCGATGCCCGCGCCCACGTACGGGGTGTCGGAGCCCGAGCTGTACCAGAGCGCCGTGGTCCCGGCGGTCGGCTTCGTGGCGCTCTCGAGCGTGGCCTTCTGCTGCGCGATCAGCGCCTCGGCGCGGTCCGGCACGCCGAAGATGCTCGCGACCTCGCGGATCTCGTCGTCGACCTTGTCGAACGTCAGCGGGTCGGGCATGTAGCCCGCCTCCTTGCACGCGGCGGGGGAGACGTACGTGCCGATCCCGAGGCCCTGCAGGGTGCTGCGGTCGCCCGCGCCGTCGGCCGAGAAGTTGGACTCCCAGCCGCCGTAGACGAAGTCCGGCTCCAGCGCGAGCAGCGCCTCCTGGCCGGGCACCTTGTCCGAGACCACGGGGATCTTGTCGTACGCGGCCGCCTCGTCGTCGGGCACCGGGCCGTCCGAGAACGCCGTGCCGACCATCACGTCCTGGAGGCCGAGCGCCAGCAGCATCTCGGTGGCCGTCGACTTGATGGTCACGACCTTCGTCGGCGGCGCGTCGACGGTGACCGTGGTGCCGCAGTTGTCGAGCGTCACCGGGGCGAAGGTGGCGCTCGGGGTCGCCGTGCTCGTCGCGGTGGACGCGGCGTCGGGGGTGGCCTGCGCCGAGCAGGCGGCGAGCGCCAGCGTGGTGAGGGCGGCGGCCACGAGGGTGCGGGTTCTGGGCATGGGGTCTGGGGGCTCCGGTGATCGGGCGGTGCGCGCGGCGATGCCTCGCTCGCGGCGGGGGTGGGGTGCACGTCGCACCTCCGGAGGGCCGCCCACAGCCGGGCGGCGCGACCCGGCCACGACCGGCCGGGTTCCGCGCACAGAGTAGGCCTGGAGGGTGGCTCCTCGGCAAGCGGAGCCCGTGGTCGTCCTGGTCAGGGGGCCGCAGCCAGGGCGAGGGCCCGGGCGACGTCCTCGACCTCGGCGCCGAGCAGCCCGACCGTGACGCGGACGTGGGCGCCGGCCTCGTCGCCCGGTGCGCCGTCGGCGCTGAACGGGGCGCCGGGCGCGACGCGGATGCCGGCGGCCTCGAGCCGGACCAGCGCGGTGCGCTCGTCGTGGACCGGGAGCCAGAGGTTGATGCCGTCGCCGGGCTCGAGCGCGATGCCGAGGCCGGCGAGGGCCTCACGGAGGGCTCTGCGGCGGGCGAAGTAGACGCGCCGGGCGTGCGCGACGGCCTCGATGGCGCCGCCGTCGGTGAGCAGGTCGACCAGGACGTGCTGGAGCAGCCGGCTGGTCCAGCCGGGCCCGAGCATGCGGCGGGCGACCAGTCCGTCGAGCACCGCGGCCGGCCCACCGACGGCGGCGATCCGCAGGTCGGGGCCGTGGGACTTGGAGTAGGAGCGGACGTGGACGACGAGGTCGGGCAGCAGCGCGCCCAGGCTGACGTCGCGCGCCGACGCGATCTCGCCCGAGTGGTCGTCCTCGACGACGAGCACGTCGTGCCGGCGCAGCACGGCGGCCAGCTCGCGCGCCCGGGTCGAGGTGGTGCTCACGCCGGTCGGGTTGTGCGCCCGCGGCTGCAGCACCACGACGCCCGCGCCGCCCTCGAGGGCGCGCTCGAGCTCGTCGGGACGCATGCCGTGCCGGTCCAGCGTCACGGGCACCCGCTCGAGGCCCAGCTGCTCGAGCAGGTCGAACAGCGGCGGGAAGCCGGGGTCCTCGACCGCCACGCGCGAGCCGTACCCCGCGACGCGCTCGAGGATGCGGCTGATCGCGTCGAGCGCGCCGTCGACCACCGTGATCCGCTGGGCGGCGAACGGCCACGACTCGCGCAGCAGCACCTCGAGCGCCGGCACCACGGGAGACGCCAGGTAGGCGCCGGTGTCGGCGGCCGGGCTCTGCAGCGCGACGCGGGCCAGGGCGGGACCGATCAGGGGCAGCAGCTCGGGGTCGGGCGTCCCGGTCGAGAGGTCGAGCCGCGCGGGCGCGCCGCCGGCGAGGTCGCGGTAACGCGGCGGCAACCAGCTGGCGGGCGGGGGGAGCACGACGGTCCCCGCGCGACCGCGGGAGATGACGATGCCGACCGCGGACAGGGCCTGCCACGCGCCGCTCACGGTCGCCGGGCTGACGCCGAGGTCGGCCGCGAGGGTCCGCACGGTCGGCAGCCGGTCGCCGGGCCGCAGGTCACCGCCGCGGACCAGCCGCGCTACCGTCGCGGCGATCCCGCGGGGGCTGCGGTCGTCGACGTGCGCGGCGAGGTCCATGCGGGCCAGGATGCCCGTCCGCACGGCCGCGGCGGTGCGCCGGCGGAGGTCGGCGCAGATGTTTACGTGCGCGTCATCGATGTTCGCGCCGAGGAAACCGGCGGTAACGCCGCAGAAATGTTCAACCCCGACAGTCACATTCCAGGCTACGGTGCCAAGAACGGGCACTCCGGCGCCGCGTGGGGCTCCGAGGCCGGTCGAGATGAAGATGCGGAGGAGCCCTATGACCGTCGTACGCGTCGCGTTCACCCAGGCCACCTGGACCGGCGACAAGGAGTCGATGATCGCGCTCCACGAGGCCTGGGCCCGGGAGGCCGCCTCGCAGGGCGCGCAGATCATCGCGTTCCAGGAGCTGTTCTACGGCCCGTACTTCGGGATCACCCAGGACACCGCCTACTACGACTACGCGGAGTCGGTGCCGGGTCCGACGACGGAGAGGTTCGCGGCCCTGGCCAAGGAGCTGGGCATCGTCATGGTGCTCCCCGTGTACGAGGAGGAGCAGCCCGGCGTCCTGTACAACACCGCCGCGGTGATCGACGCGGACGGCAGCTACCTGGGCAAGTACCGCAAGCACCACATCCCGAACCTGCCCAAGTTCTGGGAGAAGTTCTACTTCCGCCCCGGCAACCTGGGGTACCCGGTGTTCGAGACCGCGGTCGGCAAGATCGGCGTGAACATCTGCTACGACCGGCACTTCCCCGAGGGCTGGCGGGTGCTCGCGCTGAACGGCGCGGAGATCGTGTTCAACCCCAACGCGACGGCACCGGGCATCTCCAACAAGCTCTGGGAGATCGAGCAGCCCGCCGCGGCGGTGGCCAACGGCTACTTCGTCGTCGCCAACAACCGCGTGGGGCTCGAGGACAACGAGTACGGCGACGAGGCCGTCAACTTCTACGGCTCGTCCTACGCCGTCGGACCGGACGGCAACTACGTCGGCGAGGTGGGCTCGTCGACCGAGAACCAGCTGCTCGTCCGCGACCTCGACCTGGACCAGGTGCGGATCGTGCGGGAACGGTGGCAGTTCTTCCGTGACCGCCGGCCCGAGGCCTACGGCCCGATCGTGGCGCCCTGAGCGAGGGGAGACGACCATGAAGACCCTCATCACCGGTGGCACCCTCGTCAGCGCGACGGGGCGGTCGGCCGCCGACGTGCTCATCGACGGCGAGAAGGTGGCCGCCGTGCTCAGCCCGGGCTCGACGCTGCTCGGCTTCGACCTCGCCGCGAACGTCGACCAGGTGATCGACGCCACCGGGAAGTACGTCATCCCGGGCGGGATCGACGCGCACACCCACATGGAGCTGCCGTTCGGCGGCACCAACGCGTCCGACACGTTCGAGACCGGCACGCGGGCCGCGGCCTGGGGCGGCACGACGACGATCATCGACTTCGCCGTGCAGCGCACGGGGGAGCGGGTCATGGACGGGCTCGGCGCGTGGCACGAGAAGGCCGCGGGCAACTGCGCGATCGACTACGGCTTCCACCAGATCATCGGCGGCGTCGACGAGGACTCGCTCAAGGCGATGGAGGGGCTGGTCGCCGAGGGCATCACCAGCTACAAGCTCTTCATGGCCTACCCGGGCGTCTTCTACTCCGACGACGCCCAGATCCTGCGCGCGATGCAGAAGGCCGCCGACCTCGGGCTGCTCACCATGATGCACGCGGAGAACGGACCGGCCATCGACGTGCTGGCCGCGCAGCTGGTGGCCCAGGGCAAGACCGACCCGTACTACCACGGCATCGCGCGCGCCTGGCAGCTCGAGGAGGAGGCCACGCACCGGGCGATCATGCTGGCCGACGTCACGGGTGCCCCGCTGTACGTGGTGCACGTGAGCGCCAAGCAGGCGGTCGCCCAGCTGGCCTGGGCCCGCGACGCCGGCAAGAACGTGTTCGGCGAGACGTGTCCGCAGTACCTGTACCTCAGCCTCGAGGAGCAGCTGGGAGCACCAGGCTTCGAGGGCGCCAAGTGGGTGTGCTCCACACCCCTGCGCTCGCGGGCCGAGGGTCACCAGGAGCACATGTGGCAGGCGCTGCGGACCAACGACCTGCAGATGGTCTCCACCGACCACTGCCCCTTCTGCATGAAGGGCCAGAAGGACCTGGGGGTCGGTGACTTCCGGGCCATCCCGAACGGGATCGGCTCGATCGAGCACCGGATGGACCTCATGTACCAGGGGGTCGTCACGGGCCAGATCACGCTGGAGCGGTGGGTCGAGCTCACCTCCACCACGCCGGCGCGGATGTTCGGGCTGTACGGGACCAAGGGCGTCGTCGCCCCGGGTGCCGACGCCGACGTCGTGGTCTACGACCCTGCGGGGCACACGTCGATCGGCGTGGGCAAGACGCACCACATGAACATGGACCACTCCGCGTGGGAGGGCTACGAGATCGACGGGCACGTCGACGTGGTCCTGTCCCGAGGGTCCGTCGTGGTGGACGAGTCCGGCTACCACGGGCGCGCCGGGCACGGGAAGTTCGTGCCGCGCGGCCTGTCCCAGTACCTCCTGTAGATCGGACTCAGATGGACTTCGGCGTCGTGCTGCAGACGAACCCCCCGGCCTCTCGCACGGTCGAGCTGGCCCGCCTGGCGGAGACCCACGGGTTCAGCCACGTCTGGACCTTCGACTCGCACCTGCTCTGGCAGGAGCCGTTCGTCATCTACTCGGCGATCCTGGCGGCCACCCGCAAGGTCATGGTCGGGCCCATGGTGACCAACCCCGCCACCCGGGACTGGTCGGTCATCGCCTCGCTGTTCGCCACGCTCAACGAGATGTACGGCAACCGGACCATCTGCGGGATCGGGCGCGGCGACTCCGCCGTGCGCACGCTGCACGGCAAGCCGTCCAACCTGGCGACCCTGCGCCAGTCGATCGAGGTGATCCGCGAGCTGGCCAACGACCGGCCGGCCTACCTGCACGGCGCCGAGGTGCGGTTCCCCTGGTCGCACGGGTCGACCCTGGACATCTGGGTGGCGGCGTACGGCCCGCTGGCGCTCAAGCTCACCGGCGAGGTGGGCGACGGGTTCATCCTGCAGCTCGCGGACCCCGACATCGCCGCGTGGACCATCAAGGTCGTCCGCGACGCCGCCGAGCAGGCGGGCCGGGACCCCGACGCGATCCAGTTCTGCGTGGCCGCGCCGATGTACATCGGGGACGACCGGGCGCACATGCGCGAGCAGTGCCGCTGGTTCGGCGGGATGGTCGGCAACCACGTGGCCGACATCGTGTCCCGATACGGCGCGGACTCGTCGGTGCCGACGGCGCTGACCGACTACATCGCGGGCCGCGAGGGCTACGACTACAACCAGCACGGCCGCGCCGGGAACACCCACGCGGCGTTCGTGCCCGACGAGATCGTCGAGCGGTTCTGCATCCTGGGCAGCGCGCAGGAGCACGTCGAGAAGCTCGAGGCCCTGCGGGCCCTCGGCGTCACCCAGTTCGCCGGCTACCTCCAGCACGACAACAAGGAGGAGACGATGCGCGTGTACGGCGAGCACGTCATCCCCGCGCTCGCGACGCCGGTGGTGGCCACCGCATGACCGACCTGGCGACGACGCTCGCGCCGGAGCGCACCGCGCCCGTCCCCGTGCCCGTGCGCGCCCGCCGCGGGGGCCTCGGGCGGCGGGTCGTCGTCGGCGTGCTCGCCGTCCTGCTGCTCGTCGCGCTCTGGGAGCTGGTCAAGGTCGTCGTGCCCGACACGGGCGGTCACCTCGGCGAGGCGAGCGTGCTGCCGCGCACCGACGACCTCGCCATGCCGCACGTGTGGGAGATCGTGCAGCGCGTGCTGCAGCCCGAGACGTCGGCCGCCGGCTCACCCACGGTGCTGAGCGCGATGCTCTCGGCCTGCTGGTTCACGCTGCGGGTCGCGCTCGCGGGCTGGCTGCTCGGCTCGATCGGCGGGCTGCTGCTCGCGGCCCTCATGCAGCGCTCGCAGCTGGCGGAGGCCGCGCTGGTGCCCTGGGTGGTGCTCAGCCAGACGGTGCCGCTCATCGCCCTGGCACCGCTGGTGGTCGGCTGGGGCGGGCGGATCCACCTGGGCCAGCTCGAGTGGCAGCGCTGGATGTCCGTGGCGCTCATCGCGAGCTACCTGGCGTTCTTCCCGGTGACCATCGGGGCCCTGCGCGGCTTCCAGTCGCCGCCCGCCGCGCAGGTCGAGCTGTATCGGTCGTTGGCGGCCGGCTGGACCCGCACCCTGGTCTCGCTGCGGCTGCCCGCCAGCGTGCCGTACCTGCTGCCCGCGCTGCGGCTGGGCGCGGCCACGGCCGTGGTCGGTGCGATCGTCGCCGAGGTGTCCACCGGCACCAAGGGCGGCATCGGGCGGCTGATCATCGGCTACGCCCAGTCCGCCAGCGGCGACCCGGCCAAGCCGTGGGCGGCGATCGCCGCGGCGGCGCTGCTCGGGCTGCTCGCCGCCGGCCTGGTGTCCCTGCTCGGGCTCGGCCTGGGCCGCTACCGCTACGCGGAGGTCAGATGAGTGACTCGCTCGCCGTGAGGGCGACCGGCGTCGGCAAGGTCTTCTCGTCCCGGTCCGGTGACGTGACCGCGCTCGAGGGCATCGACCTGTCGGTCGCGGCCGGGGAGTTCGTCTCGCTCATCGGCCCGTCCGGGTGCGGCAAGTCGACCCTGCTGCGGCTGATCGCCGACCTCGACGTCCCGACGTCGGGCGAGCTCACCGTGTTCGGCAAGACCCCGCAGCAGGCACGCGAGGCCCAGGACTACGGCATCGCGTTCCAGCAGGCGGGCCTGCTGCCGTGGCGGACGGTGACCGCGAACGTCGAGCTGCCGCTCGAGCTGCACGGGATCGGCAAGCCCGAGCGGGCCGGCCGGGTGGCCGAGCTGCTGGAGCTGGTGGGCCTGGGGGAGTTCGCGGGGCACTTCCCGCACCAGCTGTCGGGCGGCATGCAGCAGCGCGTCGCGATCGCCCGGGCCCTGGCCGAGCGGCCGAGCATGCTGCTGATGGACGAGCCCTTCGGGGCGCTCGACGAGATGACGCGCGAGCGCATGCAGACCGAGCTGGTGCGCATCTGCGCCGAGAGCGGCGCCGCGGTCGTGTTCGTCACGCACTCGATCCCCGAGGCCGTGTTCCTGTCGCAGCGCGTGGTCGTCATGTCGCCGCGACCGGGCCGGATCAGCGCGGTCGTGCCCGTGGACCTCGGGACCGACCGCGGGGAGGGGCTGCGCGAGGACGCCTCGTTCTTCGCGGCGGTCACGGCGGTGCGCGAGGCACTGCACGGCACGCCGGTCACCGCGCGCGGGATGGACCTGCGATGACCGCCGCCGCCGTCCGCCGCTGGGTCGCCCCCGTCCTGCTGGGGGTCGTCGCGCTCGTGATCTGGCAGGCGGTCGTCGTCGGCACGGGCATCAAGCCGTACCTGCTGCCCAGCCCGACCGCGATCGTCGAGCAGCTCGTGCTGGTGGTGCCGCTCGTGTGGTCCGCCGCGCTGGCGACGGGCATGAACGTGCTGGTCGGCCTGGTGGTCGGCGCGCTGATCGCCATCGGCGCGGCGATCGTCGCGGCCCGCAGCCGGATGGCGGACACGCTGCTCTCGCCGACGGCGGCCGCGCTGAGCGTCATGCCGATCGTGGCCCTGGCGCCGGCGCTGAACACGATGTTCGGCACCACCTCGACCACGCCGCGCCGCCTCGTCGTGTCGGTCGTGGTGTTCGCGCCGGTGTTCGTCAACACCCTGCGCGGACTGCGGCAGGTCCAGCCCGTGCACCGCGACCTGCTCCGCGCGTACGCCGCGAGCCCCCGCCAGATCACCCGCACGGTGACGATCCCGGGCGCGCTGCCGTACCTGTTCACGGGCCTGCGCATCGCGTCCTCGACGGCCGTGATCGCGGCGATCGTCGCGGAGTACTTCGGCGGTCTGCAGAACGGGCTGGGCTCCCGGATCACCTCGGCCGCGTCCAACAGCGCCTACGCCCGGGCGTGGGCCTTCGTGCTCGGCGCGATCCTGCTCGGGCTCGTGTTCTACCTCGCGACGCTCGCCCTGGAGCGCGCCGTCGCGAGGCGCCAAGGGGGCTAGAACGTCCGCCTGTCAGCGACGCCAGGCCGGCCGAATCCGCACAGACAGCCAACGAGAGGGAGAACGATGAGACTCACCAGGCGTACTGCGTGGGGCGCGGCCGCGGTCGGCGTCGCCGCCGCGCTCGCTCTGACGGGATGCACCTCCGACAGCGGCGGGGGGTCGGGCGACGAGCCCTCGATGAGCTCGGAGGTGCTGATCCCCGTCAAGCTCCAGCTGCAGTGGTTCACGCAGGCCCAGTTCGCCGGCTACTACGCCGCGGTCGACCAGGGCTACTACCGCGACGAGGGGCTCGACGTGCAGATCGTCGAGGGCGGCACCGACATCGTCCCGCAGTCGGTGCTCGCCGACGGGTCGGTCGACTACGCGATCGCGTGGGTGCCCAAGGCGCTGGCGTCGCGCGAGCAGGGCGCGGGGATCACCGACGTCGCGCAGATCTTCCAGAGGTCAGGCACGCTCCAGGTCGCGTTCAAGGACAAGGACATCACCACGGCCGCCGACCTCAAGGGCAAGAAGGTGGGCAACTGGGGCTACGGCAACGAGTTCGAGCTGTTCGCCGGCATGACCAAGGCGGGCATCGACCCGGCCACCGACGTGACCCTGGTCCAGCAGCAGTTCGACATGAACGCGTTCCTGGCCGGCGACATCGACGCGGCGCAGGCCATGACCTACAACGAGTACGCGCAGCTGCTCGAGGCGGAGAACCCGGACACGGGCCAGCTGTACACGGCCGACGACTTCACGGCGGTGAACTGGAACGACGAGGGCACCGCGATGCTGCAGGACGCCATCTGGGCGAACTCCGACAAGCTCGCGAACGACAAGGACTACCAGGACCAGACCGTGAAGTTCATCAAGGCGAGCCTCAAGGGCTGGATCTACGCGCGCGACAACCCGGAGAAGGCGCGGGACATCGTCGTGGCCCAGGGTTCGCAGCTGGGCAACAGCCACCAGCTGTGGCAGACCAACGAGATCAACAAGCTGATCTGGCCGTCGCCGGATGGCATCGGCAGGATCGACGAGGCCGCCTGGAAGCAGACGGTCGACGTCGCGCTCAAGACGAAGAACGACCAGGGGGCGACGGTGATCACGGCCCAGCCCGACGCCGACGCGTACACGAACGACTACGTGGCGCAGGCGTTGGCCGATCTCCTGGACGAAGGTGTCGACGTGTACGGCAAGGACTTCACGCCGATCGACGTCACACTCGAGGCCGGCGGCAAGTGACCTCTCGCGCGCGGGCGTCGACCTCGGCGCCCGCGCGCGGGCTCGCACCAGAAGGAGAAGCACCATGACCACCGACGACGACGCCACCGCGCTGCGTCTCGACCGCGACCACGTCTTCCACTCGTGGTCGGCACAGGCCCACCTGAACCCCCTCGTCATCGCGGGCGGGCTCGGGTCGACCGTCTGGGACCACAGCGGTCGGCGGTACCTGGACTTCTCCAGCCAGCTGGTCAACACCAACATCGGCCACCAGCACCCGCGGGTGGTCGCGGCGATCCAGGAGCAGGCGGCCACGCTCACCACGGTGGCCCCCGCGACGGCCAACCTGACCCGGGGGCGCGCGGCCGAGAAGGTGCTGAGCCACGCGCCCGACGGGTTCTCCAGCGTCTTCTTCACCAACGGGGGCGCCGACGCCAACGAGAACGCGATCCGGATGGCCCGCCTGCACACGGGCCGCGACAAGATCGTGTCCGCCTACCGCTCATACCACGGCAACACCGGGGCGGCCGTGGTCGCCACGGGGGACTGGCGTCGGGTGCCCAACGAGTTCGCCCGCGGCCACGTGCACCACTTCGGCCCGTACCTGTACCGCTCGGAGTTCTGGGCGACCACGCCCGAGCAGGAGTCCGAGCGCGCGCTGCACCACCTCGAGCGCGTGATCCAGGCCGAGGGGCCGGCGTCCGTCGCGGCCATCCTGCTGGAGACCATCCCCGGCACCGCGGGCGTGCTGGTGCCGCCGCCCGGCTACCTGGCGGGCGTCCGCGCGATAGCCGACCGGTACGGGATCCTGCTCATCCTCGACGAGGTCATGGCCGGCTTCGGCCGGACGGGCCAGTGGTTCGCGTTCGACTCGTTCGACGTCGTGCCGGACCTCATCACGTTCGCGAAGGGCGTCAACTCCGGCTACGTCCCCGCGGGCGGCGTGATCCTCAGCGACGCGATCGAGGCGACGTTCGAGGACCGGGTGTTCCCGGGCGGGCTCACGTACTCGGGCCACCCGCTGGCGATGGGCTCGATCGTCGCGGCCCTGGACGCCATGGCCGACGAGGGGATCGTCGAGAATGCCGCGGCGATCGGCCGCGACGTGCTCGGGCCGGGCCTGGCGGAGCTCGCGGAGAAGAACCCCTTGGTGGGCGAGGTCCGTGGGCTCGGCGTGTTCTGGGCCGTGGAGCTGGTCAAGGACCAGGACACGCGCGAGCCGGTCGACGCCGCCCTCATGGGGCGGATCAAGGCCGGCGCGCTCGCCCGCGGGCTGCTCCCGTTCCTGGCCGACAACCGCGTGCACGTGGTCCCGCCCTGCGTGGTGACCGCCGACGAGGCCGCGACGGGACTCGCGCTGCTGACCGAGGTGCTCGCCGAGGTCGCCCAGCCTTCTCGTAGTCCCCACCACCCCTTTGGAGCTTCTGCATGAGCACGAGCACGCCCCGACGCGCCCTGGTCACGGGTGCCTCCTCCGGTATCGGCGCCGCGACGGTCCGCCGCCTGCGCGCGGAGGGCTGGGACGTCGTCGCGACGGCCCGCCGCGGCGACCGCCTCGCGGAGCTGGCGGCCGAGACCCGTGCAGACACGTTCGTCGCGGACGTGACCGACGACGACGACGTTGCGCGCCTCGCCGCGTACGTGGCGGACGGCGGCCCGCTCGACGCGCTCGTCAACAACGCGGGCGGCGCGTTCGGGCTCGACCCGGTCGAGTCGTCGGACCTCGGGCACTGGCGCCAGATGTACGAGCTCAACGTGCTGGGCACGCTGCGGGTCACCCAGGCGCTGCTCCCGCAGCTGCGCGACGGCGACGGCGGGGACATCGTCGTCGTGACCTCGACCGCCGCGCATGGCACGTACGAGGGCGGCGCCGGCTACGTCGGCGCCAAGCACGCCGAGCGCATGCTCGCGACGACGCTGCGCTGGGAGATCCTCGGCGAGCCCATCCGGATCATCGAGATCGCCCCGGGCGCCGTGGCCACCGAGGAGTTCTCGATGATCCGGTTCGACGGCGACAGCGAGCGGGCGGCGGCGGTCTACGCGGGCTACGAGCCGCTGGTCGCCGACGACATCGCGGACTCCATCGCGTGGTCGCTCAGCCGTCCGGCGCACGTGAACATCGACCTGCTCGTGGTCCGGCCGCGCGCGCAGGCGAGCAACAACAGGATCGTGCGCTCGGGGACATGACGCTCCGCCGCGCCGCTCAGGTCGAGCGGGTGCGCGGTGCAAGGACGACGACCGCGTCGCCCGCCGTCGTGCTCCAGATCCCGACCGGGTGGCCCACGGCGGGCCGAAGCTCGCGCCAGGCGCGGTGCTCGGCGGTCCAGGTCCGCCCGCTGCCGTCCGCCGCGCCGATGGTCAGCGCACGCTGCCACGGCGCACCGGCAGATGCGACGACCCACCCGTCGATCCGTCTGGCGCCGTCAGCGAGCTCGCCGATCGCCTCCCGGCGCCTGAGCGCGACACGTCGTATCCGCGTCATCGCCCGCACCTGGCCCGCGGCGCCGACGGCGACGACGACGACACCGATCGGCTCCGCGCCGATGCCCGTCGTGAGGCTCCATGCCCCGCACATCCAGGCGACGGTCGCGACGCCGTAGCCCACCACCTCGCCGCGGAGCCCGCCCACGGCCAAGGCGACGTACGCCCACGCGACGACGAAGACGACCCCGGCGAGCGCGGCGACGAGCCGCCAGGGGGAGCCGGCCGACCAGGTCGCGGCGATCAGCGCGAGCCCGACCATGACTGCCGTCGCAGGCACCCACGCCGGACCAGGGTCCGATGACCGCTCGACGTCCGGCCGCAGGTGGAAGGTGGCGCTCCAGTCCTCGACCGCGACGACCGGCACAGGTGCACCACCGGGCCCGAGGTCATTCGTCGGGAGGCGTGTTCGAGGGTCGGCGGGCACGCCCCGATGCTGGTGGCCCGGCCGTCCGCTGTCCACGATCGACACGGTCCGTCGGCGCCAGGCACACCCCGTGAGATCGACCGGGCAACTGTCGGTGGCCGTCCGTAGTGTGGAGGCGTGCCCTCTGCTCCACCCGTCCGTCCCGCACGCCCCGAGTCGACCACCCGCGTGCTCCTGCGCCTGCGCGCGTGGGCCCGCCCGGCGCTGCCGAGGATCGCGCTCGGCGGGCTGACCGCCCTCGGCGCCAGCCTGCTCGCCCTGGCGGTGCCGCAGGTGCTGCGGGTGATCGTCAACGGCCCGCTGCTGAGCGAGGGGTCGCAGCGCGGGGTGGTGCTCGGCGCCCTCGTCGTGCTGGGCCTCGGCGTGCTCGAGGCGTTCCTGGTGTGGTGCCGCCGCGCCCTGATCCTCACGCCGGGCACCGGCGTCGAGCGCGACATGCGCACCGACCTGTTCCGCCACCTGCTCGACCTGCCGGTGGAGTTCCACGACCGGTGGTCGGGCGGGCAGCTGCTGTCCCGCGTGATGTCGGACCTGGGCACCATCCGGCGGTGGACGGTGTTCGGGCTCGTGATGCTGCTGGTCAGCGCCACGACCGTCGTCGTCGGCATCGGGCTGATGATCTGGACCAGCTGGGTGCTGGGGCTGGTCTACCTGGTGGGCGCGGTGCCCATGGTCTGGCTCGGGTTCCGGTTCCGGGAGAGCTACAAGGTGGTCGCCCGCCAGGCGCGGGACCAGGCCGGCGACCTCGCCACGACCGTCGAGGAGTCGGTGCACGGCATCCGCGTGCTCAAGGCGTTCGGGCGCGGCGACGACGCCCTGGACGACTTCGCCCGCCAGGCCGACGCCCTGCGGACGGTCGAGGTGCAGAAGGCGGCGACGCAGTCCCGGGTCTCGTTCGCGCTGAGCGCGATCCCCGAGGCGATCCTCGCGGTCTCGCTCGGGCTCGGCGTCGTGCTGACGTCCCGCGGGGAGCTGAGCGTCGGCGCCCTGGTCGCGTTCTTCGCGACGGCCGCCGTGGTGAACAGCCCCGTGGAGCGCCTCGGCATGCTGCTGGCGATGACGCTCGACGCCAAGGCGGCCACGGACCGGTACCTGCAGGTGATGGACACGGGATCGAGCGTGCGGGACCCCGCGGCCCCGCGGTCGCTGCCCGTCGCGGATCCCGCCGGGTCGCGGGTCGAGCTGTCGGGCGTGCACTTCGGGCACCCTCGCGGCGTCGACGCCGAGGGCCACCCGAGGGGTGGCTCCGACATCCTGGCGGGCGTCGACCTCGTGCTGGAGCCGGGGGAGACCATGGCGCTGGTGGGACTGACCGGCAGCGGCAAGACGACCCTGCTGCAGCTGCTCCCGCGGCTGTACGACGTCACGGCGGGCAGCGTCCGGATCGACGGCGTCGACGTCCGCGACCTCACGCGCGCGGACCTGCGGGCGGCGGTGTCGGTCGCGTTCGAGGACCCGATCCTGTTCTCCGCGTCGGTGCGCGAGAACGTGCTGCTGGGCACCGACCTCACCGGGCAGGAGGCCGACGACCTGGTGACCGAGGCGCTCGAGGTCGCCCGCGGGGGCTTCGCGTACGGGCTGCCCGACGGTCTGGACACGGTCATCGGCGAGGAGGGGCTCAGCCTCTCGGGCGGGCAGCGGCAGCGCGTCGCCCTCGCGCGCGCCATCGCGGTCCGGCCACGCGTGCTCCTGCTCGACGACCCGCTGTCGGCCCTCGACGTCACCACCGAGGCCGCGGTGACCCTGCGCCTGCGCGAGATGCTCACCGGCACCACGACGCTCGTCGTCGCGCACCGGCCCTCGACCGTCGCGCTGGCGGACCGCGTGGCCGTGCTGGAGAACGGGCGGATCACGGGGGTCGGCCGGCACACCGACCTGCTCACCAGCCACCCGCACTACCGGTACGTGCTCACGGCGCTGTCGGCGCTGGACGACGCCGACGACCTCGAGGAGGTGAGCCGGTGAGCGTCCTGACCTCGGAGGCCTTCGGGGACGAGACCACGAAGGGCGAGTCGCGACGCATCCGCCGACGCTCGCTCGCGCTGCTCGGCATGCTGCTGCGGCCCGTCGCGGGCCCGGCGTGGTGGACGGCCGCGCTGGTGGTGGGCTCGCAGCTCGCCGCGGTCGCCGGTCCCGCGCTCGTCGCGTACGGCATCGACAAGGCTCTGCCGGCCCTGACCGCGGGCGACGCGAGGCCGATCACCCTGGCGACCGCCGGCTACCTCGCCGCCGCGCTGCTGGGCGGCGTGCTGACCGCGGCGACCGTGCGGGCGTCCGCGCGCGTGAGCCAGACGATGCTGCTGGACCTGCGCCGCCGGGTGTTCCGGCACACGCAGCGGCTCAGCCTGGAGTTCCACGAGAAGTACACGTCGGGCCGGATCATCTCGCGGCAGACCTCCGACCTCGACGCGCTGCGCGAGCTGCTGGACGGCGGAGTCACCAACCTCGCGTCGAGCGTGCTGGCGATGGTCTTCACCGCGGTCTCGCTCGTCCTGCTCGACTGGCGCAGCGGCCTCGTCCTGCTCATCGCGGTCGTCCCGGGGGTGGTGCTCACCCGGTGGTTCCAGGTGCGGTCGCAGGTCCAGTACCGCAAGCAGCGGACGGCCGCGGCGCGGCTCATCGTGCGGTTCGTCGAGACGATGACCGGCATCCGCGCCGTCCAGGCGTTCCGCCGCGAGCCCCAGGTCGAGCAGGTCTACGGGGGGCTGGCGGAGGACTACCGGGCGACCAACGCCGCGGGGATCCGGCTGAACGGCGTCTTCGACACGGGCCTGACGCTCATCGGGAACGTCACGGTCTCCGCGGTGCTGCTGGTCGGCGGCCTGCGCGCGCTCGACGGCGGGCTCGAGGTCGGGGTGCTCGTGGCGGCGGTGCTCTACGCGCGGCGGTTCTTCAGCCCGCTGCAGCAGATCGGCATGTTCTACAACTCGTTCCAGTCGGCCACCGCGGCCCTGGAGAAGGTGGCGTCGCTGCTCGCCGAGGAGCCGACGGTCCCGGAGCCGGTGCACCCGACGAGGCTCGCCCACGCGCGCGGCGACGTGCGGTTCGACGACGTCGAGTTCGGCTACGGCACCGGCCCGACGGTCCTGCCGCACGTCGAGCTGCACATCCCCGCGGGCCAGTCGCTCGCGCTCGTCGGGGAGACGGGCGCCGGCAAGTCGACCATCGCCAAGCTGCTCGCGCGGTTCTACGACGTGCGGACGGGCGCGGTCCGGCTCGACGGGATCGACCTGCGCGCGATCGACCCGGTCGACCTGCGCCGCGCCGTGGTGATGGTGACCCAGGAGGCGTACCTGTTCTCGGGGTCGGTGGGCGCGAACATCGCGCTCGGCAAGCCCGACGCCACCCCGGACGAGGTCGAGGCGGCGGCGCGCGCGGTCGGCGTGCACGACCTCATCGCGGGCATGCCGGACGGGTACGACACCGAGGTGGACAAGCGCGGCGTGCGCCTGTCGGCCGGGCAGCGCCAGCTCGTCTCGTTCGCGCGGGCGTTCCTCGCGGACCCCGCGCTGCTGATCCTCGACGAGGCGACCAGCTCGCTCGACGTCCCGGGGGAGGCCCTCGTGCAGCTCGGCCTGCAGACGCTCCTCGCGGACCGGACCTCTGTGGTCATCGCGCACCGGCTGTCGACCGTCATGGGGTCGGACCGGGTGCTCGTGATCGAGCGCGGCCGGATCGTCGAGGACGGCTCGCCCGACGAGCTCGTGTCGGCGGGCGGCCGGTTCGCCGAGCTGCACGCCGACTGGCAGAGGTCGATCCGCAGCACGACGTAGCGGGGCCGACCGGGCGGCCGCCGCCCCGAGCTCAGAGGTGCCGCGCCGCGTACTCGTGCAGGGCGTCGCGGACGAACGTCGCGCCCTCCTCGCCGCCGTAGCTGGCGGCGAACCTCGGGTCGGCGACGTACATCTCGGCCAGCCCGACGATGTACTCCTTGACCGGCGCGGACCCGTGCCCCGGCGTGCCGGGGATGCTGCCGAGCCAGGCGACGTGCCGGCGCGCGAGCTCCTGCGCCTCGTCGGACGCCGGGTCGGCTCCGGCCGAGGCCGCGGCGCCCCACTCGGTGGCCAGCCGCGCGGTCGTCGCCTTCCACTCGGCGCGCTCGTCGTCGGTCATGCCCCGCCACCAGCCGTCCGAGGTGGCGTACGCGTCGGCGCCCCAGCGCCGCTCGACCTCGTCCTTGTGCTGGGTGTGGTCGAACCCGTCGAACATGTCCTCGGCCATGAGTGGCCCTCCGTCCTCTCGTGCGGTGATGGTCCGTGCGACGGAGGCGGCCTGCCGCTCCAGCCGTCGCTGCTCGCTGCGCAGCCAGTCGAGGTGGTGGCGCAGCGCGGCGGTCTCGTCCTGCTCGCGGTCCAGCACGCGACGGATGTCGGGCAGCCCGAGCCCGAGCCGGCGCAGCAGCAGGATCCGCTGCAGCCGGACGAGCGCGCGGTCGTCGTACCAGCGGTACCCGTTGTCGCCCACCCGGCTCGGCTCGAGCAGCCCGATCGCGTCGTAGTGCCGCAGCGCGCGGCTGGTGGTGCCCGTCAACCGGGCGACCTCCTGGATCGATGCCTCCATGCCGTCCACGGTAGAACTTGACGCAACGTCAAGGTCAAGCGGCGACGGCTGCCAGTCTGCGCAGGATCGCGGCGGTCAGCTCCGCCGGGGTGTCGACGAGCTCGTCGGCACCGGCCGCGACGAGCTCGCCGGCCGCGGCGTAGCCCCAGGTCACGCCGATGGTGGGCAGGCCGTGCTCGTGCGCGCCGTGCACGTCGTGCTCGCGGTCGCCGACCATGACGAGCGCGTCCGCGTCGGGATTCGCTGCCAGCGCCGCGGCGATGACCTGCGCCTTCGTCGACGAGGCCTCGTCCAGCGGGGCCCCGAAGACGCCGTCGACGAGCGCTGTGAGCCCGAACGCGTCGCAGATGGGCCGGGCGTAGATCTCGGGCTTGGAGGTGGCGACGACGAGCCGCAGCCCGGCCGACCGCAGCTGCGCGAGGACCTCCGGGATGCCGTCGTAGACGCTGTTGCCGGTGATCATCGAGTCGACGAAGACCGACCGGTACACGCGCACGGCCTCCGCGACGCGGTCCGCGGGCATGCCGTGGGCGGGGAAGCTCGACGTGATGGGCGGTCCGACGAAGGATCGGAGCGCCGACGGCGACGGGACCGGCAGTCCGAGCATCGTGTAGGTGGTCGCGATCGACGAGGTGATGCCGGGGGCGGAGTCCGTCAGGGTGCCGTCGAGGTCGAGGAGGACGAGGGAGGGGGTCACACACCGATGATGCCTGGTTGCCCCGGCAACCTGTCGGCAACGTCCGCGACCTAGGCTGAGGCCATGGCGACGACCGAGACCGCACCCGGCCAGCAGCTGCCGCAGGAACGGGAGGTCCTCGACTGGGAGCTCTTCGGCACCGCGGCCCGGGAGCTCGCGCAGACGGTGGTCGACGACGGCTTCGTGCCGGACATCGTCATCGCGGTGGCGCGCGGGGGCCTGCCGCCGGGCGGGGCGATCGCCTACGCGCTGGGCACCAAGGCCGTCGGCACCCTGAACGTGGAGTTCTACACGGGGATCGACGAGCGCCTGCCCGACCCGGTCGTGCTCCCGCCGCTGCTCGACACCGACGCGATGCACGGGCTGCGGGCGCTGGTGGTCGACGACGTGGCCGACACCGGGGAGACGCTGGCGCTGGTGCAGAGGCTCATGACGCTGCACTGCGCCGAGGCGCGCACCGCGGTGCTGTACGCCAAGTCGCGGTCGATCATCGAGCCGGACTACGTCTGGCGCCGCACGGACCGCTGGATCACGTTCCCGTGGTCGGCGCTGCCCCCGGTGAGCCCAGCGGGGTCCTGACGCGTTAGTCTTGGCCGCACAGGCGTCGACCCGGCCATCACCGGCGAGCCTCCGGAAGAACAGGTGCGCGAGCACCCCAGTAGAACCGGACGGGCAGGCCCGTCACAGCCGTCATCAAGTGGTCGACGACCCGTCAGGGGAGCCGGCAAGCGAGGTGGTACCGCGGTAGGTCCCGGCCGGTCCGGGTCCGATCGTCCTCGCAGCCGAGAGCGACGCACCCCACCGGGTGCCGACCACAGGAGAGCCAGACCGTGGCCTACCCGCTGCACCGCCAGTCCGACGTCCCCGCGTCCCCGGACCTGCCCGCCCTCGAGAAGGACGTGCTCGCGTACTGGGACGCCGACGGCACGTTCCAGGCCTCCATCGACGCCCGCGAGGCCGGCGAGCACGGCAGCAACGAGTACGTCTTCTACGACGGACCTCCGTTCGCCAACGGCCTGCCGCACTACGGCCACCTGCTGACCGGCTACGCCAAGGACGTCGTGCCGCGCTACCAGACCATGCGCGGCCACCGCGTCGAGCGCCGGTTCGGCTGGGACACGCACGGGCTGCCGGCCGAGCTCGAGGCGCAGCGGCTGCTCGGCATCACGGACACCTCCCAGATCGAGGAGATGGGCCTGGCCGCGTTCAACCAGGCGTGCCGCGAGTCCGTGCTGCGGTACACGGGCGAGTGGCGCGAGTACGTCACGCGCCAGGCGCGCTGGGTCGACTTCGACCACGACTACAAGACGCTCGACGTCACGTTCATGGAGTCGGTCATCTGGGCGTTCAAGCGCCTGTACGACCAGGACATGGCCTACGAGGGCTACCGCGTGCTGCCGTACTGCTGGCGCGACGAGACGCCGCTGTCCAACCACGAGCTGCGCATGGACGACGACGTCTACCAGTCCCGCCAGGACCCCGCGCTGACGGTCGGGCTGCGGCTCGAGACCGGCGAGCTGGCGCTGATCTGGACCACGACCCCGTGGACCCTGCCGAGCAACCTGGCGATCGCGGTCGGGCCGGACGTCGACTACGTGACCGTCGAGCCGGGGCCGGGAAGCCTGCTCGAGGGCGAGCGCGTCGTGCTCGCCGCCGCACGCCTGGGCACCTACGCCAAGGAGCTCGGCGAGGCCACGGTCGTGGCGACCGTCAAGGGTCGGGACCTGGAAGGCCGCCGCTACACGCCGCCCTTCGACTACTTCGCCGGCCGCGAGAACGCCCACCAGGTGCTGCTCGGCGACTTCGTCACCACCGAGGACGGCTCGGGCATCGTGCACATGGCGCCCGCGTTCGGCGAGGACGACATGGTCGCGTGCGAGGCCGTCGGGATCGCGCCCGTCGTGCCGGTCGACTCGCAGGGCAAGTTCACCACCGAGGTGCCGGACTACGTCGGGCAGCTGGTGTTCGACGCCAACAAGCCGATCATCGCCGACCTCAAGGCGGGCACCGGCCCGCTCGCGCGCGTCCCGGAGGACCGGCGGAGCGTGCTCGTCCGGCACGAGACCTACGAGCACTCGTACCCGCACTGCTGGCGCTGCCGGAACCCGCTCATCTACAAGGCGGTGACCAGCTGGTTCGTGCGCGTAAGCGACTTCCGCGACCGCATGGTGGAGCTCAACCAGGACATCTCCTGGACCCCGGAGCACATCAAGGACGGCCAGTTCGGCAAGTGGCTCTCCAACGCTCGCGACTGGTCGATCAGCCGCAACCGCTACTGGGGCACGCCCATCCCGGTCTGGGTCTCCGACGACCCGTCGTACCCCCGCGTCGACGTCTACGGCTCGCTGGCCGAGCTGGAGGCCGACTTCGGCCGGGTGCCGACGAACGAGGCGGGCGAGCCGGACCTGCACCGGCCGTTCATCGACGAGCTGACGCGCCCGAACCCGGACGACCCGACGGGCGCGTCGACCATGCGTCGCATCCCCGACGTGCTCGACGTCTGGTTCGACTCGGGCTCGATGCCGTTCGCGCAGGTGCACTACCCGTTCGAGAACGCCGACTGGTTCGAGCACCACTACCCGGGCGACTTCATCGTCGAGTACATCGGCCAGACCCGCGGCTGGTTCTACACGCTGCACGTGCTGGCCACGGCGCTGTTCGACCGGCCGGCGTTCCGCAACTGCATGTGCCACGGCATCGTGCTGGGCGACGACGGCCGCAAGGCCAGCAAGTCGCTGCGCAACTTCCCCGACCCGGTCGAGATGTGGGACGTGTACGGCTCGGACGCCGTGCGCTGGTTCCTCATGTCGAGCTCGATCCTGCGCGGCGGCAACCTCATCGTCGGAGAGGAGGGCATCCGCGACGGCGTGCGCCAGGTGCTCCTGCCGTTGTGGAGCACGTACTACTTCTTCTCGCTGTACGCGGGGGCGGCCGACGGCGGGCAGGGGTACACGGCGACGGCGGTCGACGCCGCGCGCGCCGCCACGCTCGCGCCGATGGACCGCTACGTCCTGGCGCGCACGCGGGACCTCGTCGCGACGACGACCGCGCAGCTGGACGCGTACGACATCGCCGCCGCGTGCGAGACCGTGCGCGAGCACCTCGACGTGCTGACCAACTGGTACGTCCGCACCCAGCGGGACCGGTTCTGGGCCGAGGACGCCGACGCCTTCGACACGCTGTGGACCTCGCTCGAGGTGCTCACGCGGGTCATGGCGCCGCTCGCGCCGCTGGTGTCGGAGGAGGTCTGGCGCGGCCTGACCGGCGGGCGCACCGTGCACCTGACGGACTGGCCGACCGTGGACGACGCCCCCACCGACGACGCGCTCGTCGCCGCGATGGACCAGGTCCGCGCGGTCACGTCGACCGCGCTCGGGCTGCGCAAGGCCGCTGGGATGCGCGTCCGGCAGCCGCTGCACACGCTCACCGTGGCGGTCGACGACGCGGACGCGCTCGCGCCGTACGCCGACCTGCTCGCCGCCGAGCTCAACGTCAAGCGCGTCGAGCTGGTCACGGCCGACCCCGGGACGGCGGAGCGCTTCGGCATCACGCAGCGCCTCGCGGTGAACGCCCGTGCGGCCGGTCCGCGGCTCGGTCGCGGCGTGCAGGCGGTCATCCAGGGCGCGCGTTCCGGCGCGTGGCGGGTGGACGGCGCGACCGTCGTCGTCACCACCGGCGACGGCGACGTGGCTCTCGAGCCCGCGGAGTACGAGCTGACGACGGTCGTCGGGGACGGCGGCGCGGCCGCCACCAGCACAGCGGCGGTGCTGCCCGGCGGCGGGTTCGTCGTGCTCGACCTCACGCTCGACGACGACCTGCGGGCCGAGGGCTACGCCCGGGACGTCGTGCGCGCCGTGCAGGACGCGCGCAAGGCCGCCGGTCTGCAGGTGGGGGACCGGATCCTGCTCACGCTCGGCGTCCCCGCCGAGCACCTGGCCGCGGTCGAGCGGCACCAGGACACCATCGGCCGCGAGACGCTGGCCGTCGCCGTGACCGTCCAGGACGCCGTGGCGTCGCTCGAGGTCACGGTGGAAGCCGTCGACGCCGGAGGGTATGAGGCATGAGTGCGCGCGAGCAGGGCACGGGAAGGTCAGGAGGGTCCGACCACCTGCGTCGCCAGGCCGAGAAGGAGGCCCGCACGGCCGCCGACGAGGTCTACCAGGCGATCCTGGCGCGCGCGCCGGAGCACGACATCGACCCGACGCTCGACCGGGTGCGGGCGGTGTGCGAGCTGCTGGGCGACCCGCAGAAGGCGTACCGGACCATCCACCTGACCGGCACCAACGGCAAGACGTCGACCTCCCGCATGGTCGAGCGGCTGCTGCGCGAGCACGGCCTGCGCACCGGCCGGTTCACCAGCCCGCACCTGAGCCGGGTCAACGAGCGGATCGCGATCGACGGCGAGCCCATCAGCGACGAGCGGTTCGTCGAGGTCTGGCAGGACGTCGCGCCGTACGTGCACCTGGTGGACCAGGGCTCGATCGAGAAGGGCGAGCCGCGCCTGTCGTTCTTCGAGGTGTTCACGGTGATGGCCTTCGCGGCCTTCGCGGACACCCCGATCGACGTCGCGGTGATCGAGGTCGGCCTGGGCGGCACGTGGGACTCCACCAACGTGGTCGACGGCGAGGTCGCGATCATCACGCCGATCTCGCTGGACCACGAGCGCTACCTCGGGCACACGCTGGTCGAGATCGCCTCGGAGAAGTCGGGGATCATCAAGGACGGCGCCACGGTCGTGATCGCGCAGCAGACCGAGGACGTCGAGGGCGTGCTGCTGGCCGTCGCGGCCGAGCGCGGCGCCCGGGTGCTGCGCGAGGGCGTCGACATCGCCGTGGGCGAGCGGCAGGTGGCGGTCGGCGGCCAGCTCATCACGCTGCAGGCCCTCGGCGGCACCTACACCGAGATCTTCCTGCCGCTGCATGGCGAGTTCCAGGCGCACAACGCGCTGCTGGCGCTCACGGCGGTCGAGGCGTTCCTCACCGGCGGCCGGGCCCTGGACCCCGGTGTGGTCGAGGTGGCGTTCGCCGACGTCGACTCGCCGGGCCGGCTCGAGGTCGTCCGGTCGAGCCCGACGATCATCGTCGACGGCGCGCACAACCCGGCCGGCATCGAGGCGCTCGTCGCGGGTCTCGAGGAGGCGTTCGAGCTCACCCGGCTGGTCGGGGTGGTCGGTGTCATGGCCGACAAGGACCCGGAGGGCATGCTCGCCGCCCTCGAGCCGGTGCTGGCCGAGGTGGTGATCACCCGTGCATCGACGTCCCGTGCCCTGGACGCCGAGGACCTGGCGGACATCGCGATCGACATCTTCGGCGAGGACCGGGTGCACACGGTCGAGCGGCTCAACGACGCCCTGGACCTGGCGGTCGCGCGGGCGGAGAGCGAGGTCGAGCGCGGGTCCGGCGTGCTCGTCACCGGCTCGATCCTGCTCGTGGCGGAGGCGCGCCGGCTGCTGGGCCGCCCCTGACTCCTGGTCACCCGTCCGGGTGACTCGCCCGTGCTCACGCGGACGTCTGCACGAACGTGCACCGACGGCGCACGTCCTCCCCTTGACGACCCCACAGGACGCCAACATTGTGAGGTTTGTCGGGACGCCGGAGTCCGCGACGGACGTGCGGGGCCTGCCGTGGGCGCCCGGTGGAAGGGATGGCTGCAGTGAAGAAGCTCATCAACGACCCGCAGAACGTCGTGGCCGAGTCCCTCGAGGGTTTCGCCGCCGCGCACGCCGACGTCGTGGCGGTGCACACGGACCCGCCGTACGTCACGCGGGCCGCCGGCCCGAGCGCCGGCAAGGTCGGCCTCGTGAGCGGCGGCGGCTCGGGGCACGAGCCGCTGCACGGCGGGTTCGTCGGCGTCGGCATGCTGACCGCGGCGGTCCCGGGCGCGGTGTTCACATCGCCGACCCCCGACCAGATCGCGCCCGCGCTGCAGGCCGCCGACTCCGGCGCCGGCGTGCTGGCCATCGTGAAGAACTACACGGGCGACGTGCTCAACTTCGAGACGGCGGCCGAGCTGGCCGAGGCCGAGGGCGTCACCGTCCGCAGCGTCATCACCAACGACGACGTCGCGGTGGAGGACTCGCTGTACACCGCGGGTCGGCGCGGCGTGGCCGGCACGGTCGCGGTCGAGAAGATCGCGGGCGCGGCCGCCGAGCGCGGGGACGACCTCGACGCCGTCGTCGCCATCGCCGAGAAGGTCAACGCGAACGTGCGCTCGATGGGCGTGGCGCTGACCGCGTGCACGGTCCCGCACGCGGGCAAGCCGAGCTTCGACCTGCCCGAGGACGAGATCGAGATCGGCATCGGCATCCACGGCGAGCCCGGCCGCCGCCGCATCCCCCTGGCGAGCGCCGACGAGATCACCGAGATGCTGCTGACGCCGGTGGCCGACGACCTCAAGCTGGCCAGCGGCGAGAAGGTGCTGCTGTTCGTCAACGGCATGGGCGGCACGCCCGCCTCCGAGCTCTACGTGGTCTATCGTCGGGCCCGCGCGTTGCTGGAGGCGCGGGGGGTCGAGGTGACCCGCTCGCTCGTCGGCAACTACGTGACATCGCTGGAGATGCAGGGTGCGTCGGTGACCGTGCTTCGGCTGGACGACGAGCTGACCGCCCTGTGGGACGCACCCGTGCACACCACCGCGCTGCGATGGTGAGCGGACCGGGGGCCGTCGCCGACAGCACCGGGACAGGTCGAGGGAGCGTGGGCATGACGCTGGACGTCGCGTGGGCGATCGACTGGGTGCGCCTCTCGGCGCAGACCGTCACGGAGCACCGCACCGAGCTGATCGAGCTCGACCGGCAGATCGGCGACGGCGACCACGGCGAGAACATGTTCCGTGGGTTCTCGGCGGTCGTGGCCAAGCTCGACGCGCTCGAGGCGCCGCCGGCGGACATCGGCGAGGTGCTCAAGCTCGTCGCGACGACCCTCATGTCGACCGTGGGGGGTGCCGCCGGACCGCTCTACGGCACCGCGTACCTGCGCGCCGCGAAGGCCACGGGCGTCCCCGAGCTCGACAGCCAGGGCGTCGTCGCGCTGCTCGAGGCGGCGCTCGAGGGCATCGTCGCGCGCGGCAAGGCGACCACGGGCGAGAAGACCATGGTCGACGCCTGGACCCCGGCCACCGAGGCGGCGGTCACGGCCGCCGACTCGGGGGCGACGCCGGCCGAGGTGCTCGCCGCCGCAGCGGACGCCGCGCACGACGGCGCCGAGGCGACCATCCCGCTCATCGCCACGAAGGGTCGTGCCAGCTACCTGGGGGAGCGGTCGGCCAACCACCTCGACCCGGGCGCGCGCTCGACCGAGCTGATCCTGCGCGCCGCCGCGCAGGCGGCCGCGTGAGCGGGCCCCTCGAGCGCGAGCCGGCTCCCGTCGCCCTCGTGCTGGTCTCGCACTCGCGCGGGCTGGCACAGGGGGCGGTGGAGCTGGCGGAGCAGATGGCGCCCGGCGTGCTGCTGCTGGCGGCGGGCGGGATGCAGGACGGGGGGCTCGGCACCAGCTACGAGACCGTCGAGGCCGCGCTGCTGGAGGCGACGCAGGACGGGCGCTCGGCCGTGGTGCTGACCGACCTGGGCTCGGCGGTGCTCACGGCCGAGTCGGTGCTCGAGCTGCTGGACGAGGACGTGGCGGCGCGGGTGCGCCTGGCCGACGCCCCGTTCGTCGAGGGCGCGGTCGCGGCCGCGGTGACCGCGCACGGGGGAGCGGACCTCGCGGGCGTGCTCGCGTCCGCGGAGCACGCGGGCTCGACCTTCGGCGGCGCCGCCGCCGCGCCGGTCCCGCAGGAGGCGGTCGACGCCGACGACGGGGTGCTCCGGGCGACGGCGGTGCTGCGCAACCCGCTGGGGCTGCACGCGCGCCCGGCCGCGGTGGTGGCGCGCATGCTCGCCCAGTACGACGCGAAGGTCCGCGTGAACGGCGCCAACGCCGCGAGCGTCCTCGAGCTGATGAAGCTGGGGGCCAAGCAGGGCGTCGAGCTGCGCATCGAGTCGGAGGGTCCGCAGGCGGCACAGGCGCGGGACGCGCTCGTGTCCGCGGTCGAGGGCGGCTTCGGCGAGGTCTGACGCCCGCTCCGTGTGAGCGACCGCACAGAAAAGTGCGTTCACTGCAAAGTTGCAGTGCGTGTAAAGTTGCACCTCGTGCAGAACAGTGCGATCGACGAGCCCGCGGCCCTCGGCCTGCGTGAGCGCAAGAAGCGCGCGCGCCGCGAGGCGCTGATCGACGCGACCCACCGCCTGGTCGCCGAGCACGGCCTGGACGCGGTCACCGTCGACGCGATCTGCGAGGAGGCCGGCGTCTCGGTCCGCACGTTCTTCAACTACTTCGAGACCAAGGACGACGCCGTGCTCGGCCACACCCCGTGGCCCCTCGAGTCTGCGGCCGCCGACGTCTTCGCCGCGGGCGGTCCCACGGGTCACCTGATGCTCGACCTCCAGGCGCTGGTGAGCTCGTTCCTCAGCGACCCGCCCATCGGCCGCGAGCGGCTGGCCCGCGCCATCGAGCTGGCCGCCAAGGAGCCCCGGCTGGTCGCTCGGCACCTGGCGTGGTTCGAGCAGCACAAGGGTCAGCTCTCCGCGCTCGTCGAGCGCCGGCTCGGGCAGGACGGCCCGCACTCGCCCGAGATGGTCGGCGCGGTCCTGCTCTTCCTCACGCACGCGACGTTCCTGCGCTGGGACGCCGCCGGCGGCCACGGCGACGCCGACGAGCACCTGGCCTCCGTCGTCTCCGAGCTGCGCTCGATCCTCTCCGACTGACGTCTTCCCGCCCGACACTCCCAGAACGAGGTTCTCCGCATGGCCACCGCAGCACCCGAGGTCGCAGCGCCTGACAAGCCGCTGATCGTCCTCACCCCCAAGACCGTCTGGCTCATCTTCGGTGCGCTGATGGCGGGCATGTTCATGTCGTCGCTCGACCAGTCGATCGTCGGCACCGCGATGCCGACCATCGTCGGCGAGCTCAACGGCGTCGAGCACCAGGGCTGGGTCGTGACGGCCTACATCCTGGCGATCGCGATCGTCATGCCCCTGTACGGCAAGTTCGGCGACCTCTGGGGCCGGCGCTGGCCGTTCCTCGTCGCGATCGGCCTGTTCACGGTGGCGTCGGCCGGGGCCGGGTTCGCCCAGTCGTTCGGCGAGCTCGTGTTCTGGCGCGGCGTGCAGGGCCTCGGCGGCGGCGGCCTGATGATCCTGTCGCAGGCGATCATCGCGGACATCGTGCCCGCCAAGGACCGCGGCAAGTACATGGGTCCCATGGGGGCCCTGTTCGGCATCTCGGCCGTCATCGGCCCGCTGCTCGGTGGCCTGTTCACGCAGCACGCCGACTGGCGCTGGTGCTTCTGGCTCAACATCCCCATCGGCCTGACGGCCTTCGCCATCGCGTGGTTCACGCTGAAGCTCCCGACGCACCGCTCCGGCAAGAAGATCGACGTCGCCGGCATCTTCTTCCTGGTGGTCGCCACCTCGGGCCTCGTGCTCACCACCAGCTGGGACAGCTGGACCGGCAACCGCGGCTACGACTGGTCCGACCCGGGCCTGCTCGCGCTGGTGATCGGCACGCTGGTCTCCATCGCCGCGTTCATCATGGTCGAGCTGCGCGCCAGCGAGCCGCTGCTGCCGCTGCGCCTGTTCAAGAACTCGACGTTCACCATCGCCACGGCCATCGGCCTCATCCTCGGCATGGGCATGTTCGCCGCCCTGGCGTTCCTGCCGACCTTCCTGCAGATGTCGACCGGTGCGGGCGTGACCGAGTCCGGCTTCCTGCTGCTCCCGATGATGGTCGGTGTCATGCTCACGGCGATCGGCTCGGGCATCGCGATCACGAAGACCGGCCGCTACAAGGTCTTCCCGGTGGTCGGTCTGGCCATCACCACGGGTGGCGTCGCGTGGCTCACGCAGATCACCGGTGACATGTCGATGTGGCTGTTCGGCGCCATGATCTTCGTGCTCGGTGCCGGCATGGGCCTGGTCATGCAGACGATCGTGCTCGCCGTGCAGAACTCGGTGGACCCGCACGAGATCGGCACCGCGACCAGCACGAACAACTTCTTCCGCGAGATCGGTGCGGCCGTCGGCACGGCGCTGTTCAGCACGATGTTCACGACGAAGCTCGCGGACAACCTGGCGGACGTCTTCGCCGGGCTGCCGGCCGGCTCCGGCGGGGACGCCTCGAGCCTGACGCCCGCCGCCGTGCAGGCGCTGCCCGAGCCGCTCAAGTCCGGGGTCATCGACGCGTTCACCAACGCGCTCGCGCCCTCGTTCTGGTACCTGGTGCCCGTCATCGCGGTGGGCTTCGTGCTGGCGCTGTTCCTGCGCGAGGTCAAGCTCTCCGACGTGGCCGGCATGGTCGCCCGGGGCGAGGCCCTCGCGGCCGACGGCTCCGGTGCGCCCACCGGCGCGGGGATCGTCGACGAGCTCTCGGCCGCCCCCCACGGCGAGCTGCCGACCCAGCGTGACGTGGCCCCGGACGACGTCGAGGCCTCGGCCCGCCGGTAACCTGACCCGATGAGCTCCACCGTCCCGGACGGCCAGGCCGTACGCCGCAAGCGCCCCGCGAAGCCCCAGTTCACCCAGACGATCCTGATCCTCGAGGCTCTGCTGGTGTTCTTCGCGACGCTCGTGGCGTACGGCCTGCGGGTGGCTCCCGTCTCCACCATCTGGTGGGTGGGCGGGACCCTCTCCGTGGTGCTCCTGCTCCTGTCGGGACTCGTGTCCCGGCCCGGCGGGTACCTCGCCGGCTCGATCGTCCAGGTGTTCGTCCTGGCCGGCGGGTTCGTCATCCCGATGATGTTCGCCGTCGGGGTGATCTTCGTCGTCCTGTGGGTGGTGGCGCTGCGGCTGGGCGGCCGCATCGACCGCGAGCGGGCCGAGTACGACGCCGCCCACCCGGGGGCGGTCGGACCGTAGGCGCCCGTTAGGGTGACGCCCATGACTGACGCACCCACCACGCAGCGCACCCTCGTCCTGGTCAAGCCCGACGGTGTCCGTCGCGGGCTCGCGGGCGAGATCGTCCGCCGCATCGAGGCCAAGGGCTACACGCTCGTCGCCGTCGAGCTGCGCGAGGCCGACGAGGCGCTGCTCGCGGAGCACTACGCCGAGCACGCCGGCAAGCCGTTCCTCGCCCCGCTGGTCGAGTTCATGCGCTCCGGCCCGGTGCTCGCCGTCGTGGCCGAGGGCCACCGCGTGATCGAGGGCTTCCGCTCGCTGGCCGGCGCCACCGACCCGACCGTCGCCACGCCGGGCACCATCCGCGGCGACCTCGGCCGCGACTGGGGCCTCAAGGTCATCCAGAACCTCGTGCACGGCTCGGACTCCGAGGAGTCGGCGGCGCGCGAAATCGCCCTCTGGTTCCCCGCGCTCTGACCCCGTGACCGGGCGACCGGCCGACTGGGTGGCCGCGGCCTGCGCGGACCTCGGCACCGAGGTCGTCGTCGGCTGGTGCGTCGGCCTGCTCGCGGGGCAGGCGCCCGACGACGGGCCGTCGCTCGACCACCTCGGCGGTCCCGGGGCGGCGGACCTGGTCGCCGGGTACGCGCGCACGCCCGGCAAGCCCGACTACTGGCCGCGCGTCTGGGCCGCCCGCGCGCTGCGCTACGCGTGGCTGGACGGGCCCGAGGTGCACGGCGCGGTCGTCGCGGCCCTGGCCGACCCGGCCTGGCGGGTGCGCGAGACCGCGGCGGCGCTGACCCGGGTGCACGAGCTGGGCGAGGCGTCGGCGGGGCTGCGCCTCCTGCTGAGCGACGAGGTGCCGCGCGTCCGGGCCGCGGCCGCCGAGGCGCTCGCCGTGGTCGGGGAGCACGACGACCTCGACGCCCTCGCGGCCGTGCACGAGCCGGACCCCGGCGTGCGCCGGGCGGTCGACCGCGCCCGGCGCCTGCTCGCCGAGCGTCTGGACCTGCCGGACCCGGGCGCGCGGGGCGCGTGAGCCGCACCGCCGAGCGGGTGGACGTCCCCGGAGCCGCCTCGCCCGCACCTTAGGCTCTGTGCGTGCACCTCAAGACCCTCACCCTGCGGGGGTTCAAGTCGTTCGCCTCGGCGACGACCCTGAACTTCGAGCCGGGCGTCACCTGCGTGGTCGGGCCCAACGGCTCGGGCAAGTCGAACGTCGTCGACGCCCTGGCCTGGGTGATGGGGGAGCAGGGCGCCAAGTCGCTGCGCGGCGGCAAGATGGAGGACGTCATCTTCGCCGGCACCGCCGGCCGCCCGCCGCTGGGACGCGCCGAGGTGGCGCTCACGATCGACAACGCCGACGGCGCCCTGCCGATCGAGTACTCCGAGGTCACCATCTCGCGGACCCTGTTCCGCAACGGGGGCTCGGAGTACGCGATCAACGGCCAGGGCTGCCGCCTGCTCGACATCCAGGACCTGCTGTCCGACTCGGGCCTCGGCCGCGAGATGCACGTCATCGTCGGGCAGGGGCAGCTCGACGCGGTGCTGCGCGCGACCCCCGAGGAGCGCCGCGGCTTCATCGAGGAGGCCGCGGGCGTCCTCAAGCACCGCAAGCGCAAGGAGAAGGCGCTGCGCAAGCTCGAGGCGATGCAGGCCAACCTCACGCGCCTGTCCGACCTCACGGGCGAGATCCGTCGCCAGCTGGGCCCGCTCGGCCGGCAGGCGGAGGTGGCGCGCAAGGCGGCGGTGGTCCAGGCGGACCTGCGCGACGCCCGCGCCCGCCTGCTCGCCGACGACCTCGCGCAGCTGACGTCCACGCTCGAGCAGGAGATCGCCGACGAGAGCGCGCTGCGCGCCCGCCGCGAGGAGGTCGAGTCCGCGCTCGCCGCGACGCGCGGGCGCCTGGCCACCCTCGAGCGGGAGGCCGCCGAGGCCGCGCCGGCGCTGAGCGAGGCCAGCGAGGTCTGGTACCGGCTGTCGTCGCTGCGCGAGCGGCTGCGCGGCACGGCCTCCCTGGCGGCCGACCGCGTGCGGCTGCTCGGCAGCGCCGGACCCGAGCGCACGGGCGGGTCCGACCCCGACGACCTCGCCGCCCAGGCGGAGCGCGTCCGCGCCGCCGAGGCCGAGCTGGCCGCCGAGGTGGAGATCGCCCGGGTCGCGCTCGAGGCGGCGGTGACCGCCCGGCAGCAGGCCGAGGCCGAAGCGACGGGCGCCGAGAAGGAGGTGGCCACCGCGCTGCGCGGCGCCGCCGACCGCCGCGAGGGGGTCGCCCGCCTGGCGGGTCAGGTGGCGGCCCGCCGCAGCCGCGTCGAGGCGACGCAGGCCGAGCTCGGACGCCTGCGGGAGTCGCTGGCGGCCGCCGAGCAGCGCGGCCAGGAGGCCACCACGCAGTTCGCGGTGCTGGAGTCCCAGGTCGCGGGCGTCGAGGAGGGCGAGGAGGGCCTGGACGCCGAGCACGAGGCCGCCGTCGAGGCTCTGGAGCGCGCGAGCGAGCGGCTGGGCGCGCTGCAGGAGCAGCTGAGCGCCGCCGAGCGCGAGCGCGCCGCCCTCGAGTCGCGGGCCGAGACGCTCGAGCTCAGCCTCACGCGCAAGGACGGTGTCGGGGCCCTGCTCGCCGCGGACGGCCAGCCCGGGCTCGTCGGGTCGGTCGCGGCGCTGCTCGCGGTCGACCCGGAGAACGAGGAGGCGATCGTCGCGGCGCTGGGGGCGGTGGCCGACGCGGTCGCCGTCGACTCCGTGGACGCGGCCGTCGACGCCATCCGCTACCTGCGCACCGAGGACGCCGGCCGCGCGACGCTGCTGGTCAGCGGCTCCTCGGCGGCGTCGACCCCGGTGGCGGACGTGCCCGCCGGCGCGGCCCGCGCGGTCGACCTCGTGCGCGCGCCCGAGCACGTGCGCGCCGCCGTCGAGACCCTGCTGGCCGACGTCGTCGTCGTCGACGACCTGGCCGCCGCGCGCGCGATCGTCGCGGCCCGCCCCGACCTCGTCGTCGCGACCCGCACGGGCGACGTGCTGTCGCGCTACCGGGCGTCCGGCGGCTCGGCGACCGCGCCGAGCGCCCTGCACCTGCAGTCGGCCCTCGACCAGGCGCGCGCGGGCGTGGCGCAGGCGACAGCCGACGCCGAGCGCGTGCGGTTCGAGCTCGTCGGCGCGACGGAGGCGCAGGCGGCGGCGCGCGAGGCGCACGAGCGCACGCTCGACCGCCTCAACGAGTCCGACGCGGCGCTGGCCGCGGTCGCCGAGCAGCTGGGCCACCTCGGGTCGACGGCCCGCGCAGCGAATGCCGAGGCCGCCCGGCTCCAGCAGTCGCTCGAGGCCGCCTCGCGCACGCTCGAGGACGACAGCGCGCAGCTGGCCGAGCTGACCGAGCGGCTGGCCGCCGCGGAGGTCGAGCCGGCCGAGAGCGAGGCCGCGATCGTCGAGGGCAGCGCCCGCCGCGACCGCCTGGCCGAGCTGGCGGCCGGCGCCCGGTCCCGCGAGACCGAGGCGCGGCTCACGCTGCGCACCGGGGAGGAGCGGGCGCGGGCGCTGTCCGGCCGCGCCGAGTCCCTCGAGCGCGCCGCGCAGACCGAGCGCGTCGCCCGGGAGCGCGCCGCCGAGCGCGAGCGGGCCCGGTCCCGGCAGTCCACGGTCGCGCAGGCGGTCCGCGACGGAGCCACCCAGGCGCTCGTCGTGCTCGACGAGTCGCTGCGGCGGGCATCCGCCGAGCGGGACGCGGCGGAGGCGGCCCGCGGCGAGCGGGACCGCGAGGTCACGGCCGCGCGCGCCGAGGTCGACGTCCGCGCCGCCGAGCTCGCGCAGCTGACCGACGTCGCCCACCGCGACGAGGTGGCTCGTACGCAGCAGCGGCTGCGGATCGAGGCGCTCCAGTCCCGCGCGGTCGACGACCTGGGGCTCGACCCGGCCGTGCTGCTCGAGGAGTACGGCCCGCACCAGGACGTGCCCGTCATCCCCGTGCCCGGCGCCGAGGTCGACCCCGAGGCTCCCACGGCGGTGCCGTACGTGCGCGAGCAGCAGGAGAAGCGCCTGCGGGCCGCCGAGCGGGCGCTCTCGCTGCTCGGGCGCGTCAACCCGCTCGCGCTCGAGGAGTTCGCCGCGCTGGAAGAGCGTCACCAGTTCCTCGTCGAGCAGCTGGCGGACCTGAAGAAGTCGCGCGCCGACCTGCTCGAGATCGTCAAGGAGATCGACGAGCGGGTCGAGCAGGTGTTCGCCGAGGCCTACCGCGACACCGCCGCCGCGTTCGACGTGGTGTTCCCCCGCCTGTTCCCCGGCGGTGAGGGCCGGCTGGTGCTCACGGACCCCGACAACATGCTCACCACGGGCATCGAGGTGGAGGCCCGGCCCGCCGGCAAGAAGGTCAAGCGGCTCTCGCTGCTCTCCGGCGGCGAGCGGTCGCTGACCGCGGTGGCCCTGCTCGTGGCGATCTTCAAGGCCCGGCCCAGCCCGTTCTACGTCATGGACGAGGTCGAGGCCGCCCTCGACGACGCCAACCTGGGCCGCCTGCTCGAGATCTTCCGCGAGCTGCAGGAGGACTCGCAGCTGATCGTCGTGACCCACCAGAAGCGCACCATGGAGATCGCCGACGCCCTGTACGGCGTGACCATGCGCGGCGACGGGGTCACCACCGTGATCAGCCAGCGGATGCGCGAGGACGTCGCCGTCTGACGACCCACCCACGCGGGTGTGGAGATTGTGTGCTGTTTGACACTCCCTGTGCGTGGGGGCCTCCCGCATCCAGGTTCAGCGCCGACACTGGGGGCATGGCCATCCTCGTCGCGATCGTTCTCGCCCTCCTCGTCGCCGCTGGTGTCCTGCTCGCTGCCAGCGTGACCAGCTCCGCCCGGGACAAGGGGGAGTCGCCCCTGCAGGCGTTCCGCGCCGGCTGGGCCGCCCGCAAGCACCCCGACACCGACCAGCGGGCCGCCGCCGCGGCGGCCTCGGTCGAGCCCGTCGACATGTCGCTGGCCCAGTTCCTGCGGGAGACGGTCGACGAGGGCGAGGCGTACCTGCAGGTCGACGACCTGGCCGCCACGCTGCAGCGCGCGCGGGACAAGGCCGTCGGCGTCCTGCCCGGGAACCACGCGCGCTGAGCCCGCGGCCGTCGGCTCCGGGCGCCCTGCCTGACGTGCCGGCTCGCCTCGGCGGCCCGCCGCCCGACAGACTGTCCCGGTGACCAACGAGACCCTCGAGATCCTCCTCGCCGCCGGCATCCCGGCGGCGATCGCCGTGGCGCTGGCGACGGTGTTCGTCCGGCGGCGCCGCACGTCGAGCTCCGACGAGGCGAGCCCCGACGAGACCGGCACGGTCGACGTCCTCCCGGCGCCCGCGCCCGCCCCCGAGGTCGAGACCGCCCCCGAGGCGCCCGGCGCGCCGGTCGAGGTCCTGCCCGAGGAGGCCGAGGCCCCGCCCGCGCTCGAGGTCCCCGCGCCCGTCGCCGGCCGGCTCTCCCGCCTGCGCGACCGGCTGGCGCGCTCCGGCTCCCCGCTGGGCGCGCGGCTGTTGGCCGTGCTCTCCAAGGACCACCTCACCGAGGACGACTGGGACGAGCTCGAGGAGACCTTGCTGCTCGCCGACGTGGGCGCGGGCCCGTCCGGCGAGCTGATCGACGCCCTGCGCACCCGCGTCCGGGTGGAGGGCCTCAAGGACCCGGCGCAGGTCCGCGCGCTGCTCCGCGAGCAGCTGCTCGCGCTGGTCGACCCGTCCCTCGACCGGAGCCTCCACACCGCACACGGCGTGGCCCCCGACGGCTCGTCCGTGCCCGCGGTCGTGCTCGTCGTGGGCGTCAACGGCACCGGCAAGACCACCACGGTGGGCAAGCTCGCGCGCGTGCTCGTCGCCGACGGCAAGACCGTGGTGCTCGGTGCCGCGGACACGTTCCGTGCCGCCGCCGCCGACCAGCTGCAGACGTGGGGCTCGCGGGTCGGCGTGCACACGGTCCGCTCGGACCGCGACGGCGCCGACCCCGCCGCGGTGGCGTTCGACGCCGTGCGCCGGGGCCGCGTCGAGGGGATCGACGTGGTGCTCGTCGACACCGCCGGGCGGCTCCAGAACAAGGCCGGTCTGATGGACGAGCTGGGCAAGATCACGCGCGTCATCACGCGGGAGGCGCCGCTGTCCGAGGTGCTCCTGGTGCTCGACGCGACCACGGGCCAGAACGGCCTCAACCAGGCGCGCGTCTTCGGCGAGGTGGCCGGCGTGACCGGGATCGTGCTCACCAAGCTGGACGGCACGGCGAAGGGCGGCATCGTCGTCGCGGTGCAGCGTCAGCTCGGCGTCCCGGTGAAGCTCGTGGGCCTCGGCGAGGGTCCCGACGACCTGGCGCCGTTCGACCCCGAGGCTTTCGTGGACGCGCTACTCCAGGGGTAGCTCGCCTGGCCGGCTCGCCCGCCGGACCGCCGCCACGCCCGCGGCCAGCAGGGTCGCGGCCGTCAGCGCGGCGAGGGGCGGGGGCGAGACGAGCTCGAGGACGGTCGCTACGCCCACGGCACCGGCCGCGACGAGCCAACCGGCTCGGCGCCGGAGCAGTCCGACGCCGACGGCGGCGAGCACCGTCGAGCTGACGACGAGGGCGGCGAGGACGAGCACCTCCTCGAACGCCCCCGGCGCCCCGTCGACCTGGACCCACTGCCCGCCGATCGGCCCCCAGCGGAGGTTGGTGCGCAGGGCGATCACCGCGAGGACGCCGGCCGCGGCCGCCAAGCACCGCCCCGTCCACACCGCGGAGGAGGCACGGCCGCGCCGACGTCGGCGGCTCAGCACCAGCAGGGCCAGGGTTGCCGGGACCACCAGAGTCGCGCCGACGGGCAGCGGGTGCGCGTCCGGCGGGGGGACCAGGGGCAGAGGCTCGACGTCGTCGGCACCCCAGGGGAAGCCGATCCGCGTCCACGTCCCGTGCTCGTCCCGGACGGCCAGCCCGTCGCCACCGTTGGCGGCGTACACGCGGTAGCCGTCCTGGGTCGGCAGGATCGCGACGCCGTGCGTCCGCAACGGCTGGCCGTCGGGGTCGTAGCGGGTCGCCAGAGCGCGGAGCACGTCCGGCGGCACCGCCCAGTCGACCTCCCAGGTGTCGCCGCCGTCGGCGCTGCGGCTGACGCCGACGCCCTCGGCCGCCACCTGGTAGCACTCGCTGCCGGTCGGAGCGGCGCACGTGGTCCCGAGGCTCCCGCCCGCGGCGACGAAGGCGTCCGTGGTCGCATCCGCCGTCCACTGCTCGCGGAGGTAGCGCCACTCCTCGCCGTCCTCCGAGACGTACCAGGAGGTCGTCGTCAGATCGAGGTCGGTCGCCATGCCGACCACGAGCACGCCGTCGACGACGCCGACCTGCATCGCACCGTCCGGGGGGTCGGAGATCGAGCTCGTCGCGGCTGTCGCCAGGACCACGAGGGGCAGCACGACCAGCCAGCGGAGCTCCCGACGCGGGCGGCGCCGCGCCCGGGTCCGGGTCACGCGCCCGACGTGCCACGCGAGCGCCAGCGCGGGCAGCGCGAGCAGGTCCGTCGGGTCGGCCAGGACGCGGCTGGGTCCGGCGACCGCTCCCAGGACCGACGAGGCGAGGTGCGCGGCCGGGGACGTGGTCTTCACGACCGCGAAGACGACGCCGACCAGGGCCGTGCTCGTCCACGCGCACCGCGCGGCGCTCGGCTCGCCGGCATCGACCACCCGCGCCAGGCCGGACACGGCCACCGCGACCAGCGGGGGCACGACGACCAGCCAGGCGACGTCCGAGAGCTTGCCGGTCCACCAGGTGCCGAGCGCGGCCTTGAGCAGGTGGTCGTTGACCACGAGGACCACGAGCGCGACGCACGTGACCGGGTGGGTCAGCCAGTCGCGTGCCGCCGTCGTGGCGGGGTGGGGCTGGACCACGCGTACCTCCGTGTCGACGACCCCCACACCATCGACACGTGCCCGCGAGATCTTGACCGCGGCAGCGCTCCTCGGGCGTCCCACGACCTGGACGTCCGCTCACCACGAAACCGAACGTTTACCTGCGGGTGAGGCTTGTCACACCGACGTAACGTCCCTCGCGCATGTCCGAAACCCGCCTCGTCGACTGTGATCCCGACCAGCCACCCCCGGCTGGCTAGTGGAGAGGCGATCTCGATGGAATTCGCTTTGGACAGCGGGAACACGGCGTGGATGCTCACCGCCGCGTCGCTCGTGCTGCTGATGACGCCGGGGCTGGCGTTCTTCTACGGCGGCATGGTGCGCGGCAAGAGCGTCCTGAACATGATGATGATGAGCTTCGCGGCGATCGGCGTCGTCGGCCTCATCTGGGTGCTCTACGGGTACTCCGGCACGTTCGGCCCTGACCTCGGCGGCGGCTGGCTCGGCAACCCGTTCACGTACTTCGGCCTGCAGGGCTTCACGGACGACGACAGCCTGATGGCGTCGACGGGCGTGCCGTTCCTCGTGGCCGCCGGCTACCAGGCCACGTTCGCGATCATCACGGTCGCGCTCATCTCCGGGGCGATCGCCGACCGCATGAAGTTCAGCGCGTGGCTCGTCTTCTCCGGCGTCTGGGTCACCGTCGTCTACATGCCCCTGGCCCACTGGGTGTGGGGCGGCGGTCTGCTCAGCGCGACCGGCATCACCGAGGGCCTGTCGACCCCGATCGACTTCGCCGGTGGAACCGTCGTCCACATCGACGCCGGTGTCGCGGGCCTGGCGCTCGCCATCCTGCTCGGCCGCCGCAAGGGCTGGCCGAAGGAGCCCATGCGGCCGCACAACCTGCCGTTCGTCATGCTCGGCGCCGCGCTCCTGTGGTTCGGCTGGTTCGGCTTCAACGCCGGCTCCGAGTTCGGTGCGGACAGCACGGCCGGGCGCGCCTGGCTCAACACGATGCTCGCCACCTGCGTCGCGATGCTCGCCTGGCTCGCGACGGAGAAGCTGCGTGACGGCCACGCCACGTCGCTCGGTGCGGCCTCGGGTGTCGTCGCCGGTCTGGTCGCCATCACCCCGGCCGCCGCGGCGGTCGACACGTGGGGTGCCATCGTCGTCGGCATCGTCGCGGGTGTGCTCTGCGCCCTGGCGGTCGGCCTGAAGTTCCGGTTCGGCTTCGACGACTCGCTCGACGTCGTCGGCGTCCACGCCGTCGGCGGTCTCGTCGGCACGCTGCTGATCGGCTTCTTCGCCACCGACAAGAACGGCGGCTGGTTCCCCGACGGCGCTCAGAACGGGCTGTTCTACGGCGGCGGGTTCACGCAGCTCGCCACCCAGGCCATCGTCGCGGGCTGCGCCGTGCTCTTCAGCTTCACGGCGACGTACGTCATCGGGCTCATCCTCAAGGCGACCATCGGTCTGCGGGTGTCCGAGGAGACCGAGGCCGGCGGGATCGACCTGGCTGTGCACGCTGAGACCGCATACGAGACGCTGGGCGTCGGCGCCCGTGTCGTGACGGAGGTGAAGTGATGACGAAGCTCGTGACGGCGGTCATCCAGCCGCACCGGCTGGACGATGTGAAGTCCGCGCTCGAGGCGGCAGGCGTCCGAGGTCTCACCGTGAGCGAGGCGAGCGGCTACGGCCGTCAGCGCGGCCACACCGAGGTCTACCGCGGTGCCGAGTACACGGTCGACCTGGTCCCCAAGGTCAAGATCGACGTGCTCGTCAGCGACGAGGACGCGGCGGGCGTGACCGAGGTCATCGTCCGCGCCGCGCAGACCGGCAAGATCGGCGACGGCAAGGTCTGGGTCGTGCCGGTCGAGGACGTGGCTCGCGTCCGAACCGGCGAGCACGGCGACGACGCCCTCTAATCAGGACGGTCGACTGCCACACATGACACAGGAACGGCCGCCCGCGGGGGGCGCGGCCGCGAACGGGTCGCCCGAGGTCCCGCACCCCGCGATCGGGGTGCGGGACCTCCGCGCTCAGCGGCTCGATCTCGCTGCCGGGCTCACCGGCCCCGGAGCCGACGGCATCGCGCGCCGGGCGGCGATCGTCGAGCTCGTCGTCGACCGGCTGCGCGGGCAGTGGGAGATCGCGACCGAGGGCGAGGACGTCACCGGCATCGCGCTGGGGGCCGTCGGGAGCGTCGGCCGCGGCGACGCCAGCCCGGTGAGCGACCTGGACCTCCTGCTGGTCCACGAGGGCCGCGGGCACTCCCCGGAGTCGCTCTCGGCGCTCGCCCAGAAGCTCTGGTACCCCATCTGGGACGCCGGCCTCGACCTCGACCACTCGGTCCGGTCGCTGGCCCAGTGCCGCCAGGTGGCCTCGAAGGACCTGCCGGCCGCCGTCGGGCTGCTCGACCTGCAGCCGGTCGCCGGCGACGCCGTCGTCATCGCGCGGGCCAAGTCCGCGCTCCTCGAGGACTGGCGCTCGGCCGCCCGTCGGCGGCTGCCCGAGCTGCTGGCCTCCACCCGCCAGCGCGCCGACCGGCACGGCGAGCTGGCCTACCTCATCGAGCCCGAGCTCAAGGAGGCGCGCGGCGGCATCCGCGACGCGGTCGTGCTCAGCGCGCTGGCCGCCACGTGGCTCACCGACCGCCCGCACGGCGCGGTCGACATGGCCTACGCGCACCTGCTCGACGTCCGCGACACGGTGCAGGTGGTGACGCGCCGGCACACCAACCGGCTGCTGCTCGCGGACCAGGACGAGGTCGCCGCGCTGGTCGGCTTCGACGACCGGGACGACCTGCTCGCGAGCATCGCGGAGGCGGCCCGGGTCATCTCGTACGCGCTGGACACCACGGTGCGCAACGCCCGCCAGGCCCTGCAGCGGCCGGCGCGAACGCCCATGCTCGTGCGCGGCCGCCGCACGGCCCCGCGGCTGCGGACCATCGCGGAGGACCTGGTCGAGCACGACGGCGAGATCGTGCTCGCCGTCGAGGCCCGCCCCGCGGAGGACCCGCTGCTCTCCCTGCGGGCCGCCGCGACCGCCGCGCGGACGGGGCTGACCCTGTCGCCGGTGACCGTCGCGAGCCTGACGGCCACCCCGCCCCTGCCGACGCCGTGGCCCAAGGCCGCGCGGACGCACCTCCTGCAGCTGCTCGGCTCGGGTCCGGCGCAGGTGCCCATCTGGGAGGCGCTCGACCTGGCCGGCGTGGTGACCACCTGGATCCCGGAGTGGGCGGGCGTGCGCAACCGGCCGCAGCGCTCCGCGATCCACCGGCACACGGTCGACCGGCACCTGGTCGAGACCGTGGCGCGCGCGGGCCGCGACAAGCGCGTCGTCGAGCACGGCGACACGCTGCTGCTCGCGGCGCTGCTGCACGACATCGGCAAGCGCGCGGGGGCGGGGGACCACTCGACCGAGGGCGCCCGGCTCGCCGGCCCGATCGTGCTGCGGATGGGGTTCGACGACCAGACGGCGGCCGACGTCACGCGGCTCGTGCGCGAGCACCTGACCCTCTCGGAGCTGGCCACCACCGCGGACCCGGACGACCCGGCGACCATGGCGCGCCTGCTCGACGCCGTGGACCACCGGCCGGACATGCTGGTGCTGCTGCGGGCGCTCACCGAGGCGGACGCCGGCGCCGCCGGGCCGCAGGCGTGGAGCACGTGGCGCGCGACCCTCGTCGACGACCTGACGGCACGGGCCACCCGCGAGCTGGCAGGTACCCTAGGACGTCCGTGAAACCCGAAGCGTGAGGACCGCCAGGTGTTCGCCACCCTGTCCGACCGACTGACGTCGACCTTCAAGAACCTGCGCACCAAGGGCCGTCTGTCCGAGGCGGACATCGACGCCACCGTGCGCGAGATCCGTCGGGCCCTGCTCGACGCCGACGTCGCCGTCCCGGTCGTCCGTTCGTTCACCGGTGCCGTGCGCGAGCGCGCGCTCTCGGCCGAGGTGTCGGGCGCGCTCAACCCGGCGCAGCAGGTCGTCAAGATCGTCAACGAGGAGCTCGTCGCCATCCTCGGCGGCCAGACCCGCACGCTGAACCTCGCCAAGAACCCGCCGACGGTCATCCTGCTGGCGGGTCTGCAGGGTGCTGGCAAGACGACGCTCGCCGGCAAGCTCGCGCTGCACCTCAAGGGTCAGGGCCACACGCCGCTGCTCGTCGCCGCCGACCTCCAGCGCCCCAACGCCGTCACGCAGCTGCAGGTGGTGGGGGAGCGTGCGGGCGTGCCCGTGTTCGCCCCGCACCCCGGCAACCAGGGCAGCGACGACGTCATGCCGTTCGGCGCCGACCCGGTCGCCGTGGCGCGCGAGGGCCTGGCGACCGCCAAGACCAAGCTGCACGACGTGCTGATCGTCGACACGGCCGGCCGCCTCGGCGTCGACGCCGAGCTGATGCAGCAGGCCTCCGACATCCGCGACGCGCTGGACCCCGACGAGATCCTCTTCGTCATCGACGCGATGATCGGTCAGGACGCGGTCACCACCGCCCAGGCATTCCAGGACGGGGTCGGCTTCACCGGCGTCGTGCTGACCAAGCTCGACGGCGACGCCCGCGGTGGCGCCGCGCTGTCGGTGGCCAGCGTCACCGGCAAGCCGATCATGTACGCGTCGACCGGCGAGAAGCTCACCGAGTTCGAGGTGTTCCACCCGGACCGCATGGCGTCCCGCATCCTCGACATGGGCGACATCCTCACGCTCATCGAGCAGGCCGAGAAGGCGTTCGACGCGGGTCAGGCCGAGGAGATGGCGGGCAAGCTCGCCGCCGGCCAGGACCTCACGCTCGAGGACTTCCTCGTGCAGATGCAGCAGCTGCGCAACGCCGGCCCGCTGAAGAAGATGATGGGCATGCTGCCCGGCATGGGGCAGATGCGGGAGGCGCTCGACAACTTCGACGAGCGCGAGGTCGACCGCATCGAGGCGATCATCCGGTCGATGACCCCCGCGGAGCGCCGGACGCCCAAGATCATCAACGGCTCGCGCCGCTCGCGCATCGCCGCGGGGTCGGGCACCAAGCCGAGCGACGTCAACCAGCTGCTGGAGCGCTTCGACGGCGCGCAGAAGATGATGAAGCAGATGGCCAAGGGCGGCGGCATGCCCGGCATGCCCCCGGGCATGGGCAACCTGCCGGGCATGGGCGGCAAGAAGTCGCGCGGCCGCACGGCGGCACCGGCCCGGAAGGTCAAGGGCAAGTCGGGCAACCCGGCGCGCCGGGCCGAGCAGGAGCGGGGCATCACGAGCCGCCCGGCGGCGCCGGCGGGCTCGGCCTTCGGCATCGCCCCGACGACGACGCCCGAACCGAGCGAGATCGAGCTGCCCGCCGGCCTGGACCGCTACCTCGGCGGACGCTGAGGCCTCCGTGCTCCTGCACCTGCGCGGCACCGTCGTCCTCGACGACGAGCGCGAGGTGGGCGACGCGTGGGTGGTCGACGGGCGGATCACGTTCGAGCGGCCGTCGTCGGCCCCCGACGCCGTGCTCGAGGGCTGGGTCCTGCCCGGCCTGGTCGACGTGCACTGCCACATCGGGCTGGCGGCGGACGGGCCGGTCGACGACGGCACCGCGGAGAAGCAGGCCCTCGAGGACCGCGACTCCGGGGTGCTGCTGGTCCGCGACGCCGGGTCGCCGGCCGACACCGGCTGGGTGCACGAGCGCGACGACCTGCCGCGCCTGATCCGCGCGGGACGCCACCTCGCCCGCCCCAAGCGCTACCTGCGGCACTACGGGCGCGAGCTCGAGTCGGTCGAGCAGCTCCCGGACGCCGTCCGGGAGGAGGCCGCGCGGGGCGACGGCTGGGTCAAGCTCGTCGCCGACTGGATCGACCGCGACCTCGGCGCCGACGGCGACCTGCGCCCGCTCTGGCCGGCCGACGTGCTCGCCGAAGCCGTGGCCGTGGCCCACGCCGCGGGTGCGCGCGTCACGGCGCACACGTTCGCCACCGAGGCGCTGGACGACCTCCTCGACGCCGGCGTCGACTGCCTCGAGCACGCCTGCGGCGCGACGCCCGACCACATCGACCGCATCGCCGCCGCGGGCATCCCGGTCACCGCCACGCTCCTGCAGGTGGACCGGTTCGAGGACATCGCCGCGCAGGGCTCGCGCTACCCGCTGTTCGCCGCGCGGATGCGCGCGCTGCACGCCCACCGGTACGCGCTGGTCCGGGACCTGCACGACGCCGGCGTGCCGGTGCTCGTCGGCACGGACGCGGGCGGCACGCTCGGGCACGGCCGGATCGCCGACGAGGCCGCGGAGCTGGTCCGGGCCGGCCTCCCGGCCCGCGACGTGGTGGCCGCGGCGAGCTGGCGGACGCGCGAGTGGCTGGGGGTCCCGGGCATCGCCGAGGGCGAGAGCGCCGACGTCGTGGTGTACGACGCGGACCCCCGGGCGGACGTCGGCGTGCTGGCCGCGCCGCGCGCCGTGGTGCTGCGCGGGACGGTCGTCGCCGGGCGCCTGTGACCTGGGGGACATGGTTGGGAGTCCCGTCCGGCGTCTGGCACAATGGTCGGCTGTACCCGGCGTCTGCAGCCCCTCTACCTGCGTTCGTCGTGTCCCTGACCTTCCCGGCGCGCCCACCCCACGGGCAATGCGCGGGCAGGTCACCCAGCAGACCTCAGGAGAAGACCACACCGTGGCCACCAAGATTCGTCTCAAGCGTTTCGGCAAGATCCGTCAGCCGTACTACCGCGTCGTCGTCGCCGACTCGCGCACCAAGCGCGACGGCCGCGTGATCGAGGAGATCGGCAAGTACCACCCCACCGAGGAGCCGTCGCTCATCGAGATCTCCTCGGAGCGCGCGCAGTACTGGCTCGGCGTCGGCGCGCAGCCGACCGAGCAGGTCCAGGTGCTCCTCAAGATCACCGGTGACTGGCAGAAGTTCAAGGGCCTGCCCGGCACCGAGGGCACCCTGCGCACCAAGGCCGACAAGGTCGACCCGAAGGCCGCGATCGACAAGGTCGCCCTGGATGCCGAGAAGGCCAAGGCCAAGGCGTCCGAGAAGAAGGCCGCCGCTGTCGAGGCTCCGGCCGAGACGGTCGAGGACGAGCAGGCCTGATGCTCGCCGACGCTCTCGAGCACCTGGTGCGTGGCATCGTCGACCACCCGGACGACGTCCGCGTGAACGCGTCGACGCTGCGCCGTGGGGACCTGCTCGAGGTGCGCGTGCACCCCGACGACCTCGGCCGGGTCATCGGCCGCGGTGGTCGCACGGCTCGTGCGCTGCGCACCGTGGTCGGCGCGCTCTCGACGGACGGCGCGGTCCGCGTCGACGTCGTGGACGTCGACCGGCGCTGACTGATCGCCGAAGGCCCGGTCCCCTAACCTGGGGACCGGGCCTTCGCCATGAACGCCCACCGATCGTGAGGACTCCCATGCAGCTGACCGTCGCGCGGATCGGCCGTGCCCACGGCCTGCGCGGAGAGGTCGCCCTCGACCTGCGCACCGACACCCCCGAGGACCGGTTCGGCGACGGCGCCGTGCTGGCGACCGAGCCCGCCGCGCGCGGCCCGTTGACCGTGGTGAGCACGCGGGTCCAGCAGGGCCGCTGGTACGTCACGTTCGCGCAGATCACCGACCGGACCACCGCCGAGGCGATGCGCGGAACCGAGCTGGTCGTGGACGAGGACGCCTCCGACGAGGACGACGCCTGGTACCCGCACGAGCTCGCCGGGCTGCGCGCGGAGCACGTGGACGGTCGCGTGCTCGGCGAGATCATCGGCCTCGAGCACCTGCCGGCCCACGACATGCTCGTGCTGCGCGAGCCCGACGGCGCCCGCACGCTGGTGCCGTTCGTCCGGGCGATCGTGCCCGTGGTGGACGTCCCTGGCGGGCGCGTGGTGCTCGACCCGCCCGGCGGTCTGCTGGCGTCGGACGCCGCCAACCTGGTGGTGTCCGAGGAGACGGTCATGCCCCGGGACGCAGGCGGCGACTGACGTGCGCATCGACGTCGTCTCGATCTTCCCCGAGTACCTGGCGCCGCTCGAGCTCTCGCTCGTCGGCAAGGCCCGTGCCGGCGGCCTGCTGGACCTGCGCGTGCACGACCTGCGCGACTGGACCACCGACCGCCACCGGACCGTCGACGACACCCCCTTCGGCGGCGGTGCCGGCATGGTCATGCGGCCCGACGTGTGGGGGACCGCGCTGGACGAGCTGCTCGACGCCGACGCGCACCTGCTGGTGCCGACGCCGTCGGGGGAGCCGTTCACGCAGCGGACGGCGGAGGCGCTGGCGGGCGAGAGCCACCTGGTGCTGGCGTGCGGCCGGTACGAGGGGATCGATGCCCGGGTGGCGGAGCACTACCGGTCGCGCGGGCGGGTCACGGAGTTCTCGCTCGGCGACTACGTGCTCAACGGGGGAGAGGTCGCCGCGCTCGTCGTGGTCGAGGCCGTCGCGCGCCTGCTGCCGGGCGTCGTCGGCAACCCGGAGTCGCTGGTCGAGGAGTCGCACGGGGCCGCCGGCCTGCTCGAGTACCCCGTCTACACCAAGCCCCCCGCGTGGGCCGGCCTCGAGGTGCCCGAGGTGCTCCTGTCCGGGCACCACGCGCGGATCGCTCGCTGGCGGCGCGACACCGCCCTGGAGCGGACGGCGGCGCGGCGGCCCGACCTGATCGCGGCGTTGCCCGTCGGGGAGCTGGACGCGCACGACCTGGCGCTGCTCGCCTCGCTCGGGTGGCAACCGACGGACGGGCGTCTCGCGCCGGCCTGAAGGGGCGGTGACGTTCGGCACCCGATTTACCGCGGGTGCTGCCCGTGTGGCAGACTTGCCCGTTGGTGCGCGCAGGTCGCGTCTCTGCCACAGGGGAGACGACTCACGACCACCCGGGTACGACCCCGGACGCACCGGACCATCAGACCAAGGACGCCGGTCCTGCCCTGCACAGGGTGGCCGTGACGCCCTCGACGACGTTCCTGACCTGTGGCAGGGCGGGGAAGTGACATCACATGCACACGCTCGACAGTGTCGATGCAGCATCGCTGCGCTCCGACATCCCGGACTTCCGCGCCGGTGACACCCTGAAGGTCAACGTCAAGGTCGTCGAGGGCAACCGCTCCCGCATCCAGGCGTTCCAGGGTGTCGTCATCGCCCGCCAGGGCGACGGCGTCCGCGAGACGTTCACCGTCCGCAAGGTCAGCTTCCAGGTCGGTGTCGAGCGCACGTTCCCCGTGCACTCCCCGAGCCTCGAGTCGATCGAGGTCGTGACGCGCGGTGACGTGCGCCGCGCGAAGCTGTACTACCTGCGCAAGCTCCGCGGCAAGAAGGCCAAGATCAAGGAGAAGCGCGAGTTCGCTCCCGCCGCGAAGAAGGCCTGAGCCTCCTCGCACGCGACGTCCCGACGGGCGGTCACCGATCCGGTGGCCGCCCGTCGGCGTCCCCGGGAGGTGCTTGCCCTGGTCACGGCGCACGTCGGTCCCGGGACCGAGTCACGACGGGGGTGACGGGGGACACAGCTGCCGATCTCGGCGGGTGGTCGTGTGCGCGTCAGGGCCTCCCGCGTGCGAGAGTGTGCGGGTGATCGACCGACCTGCCCGAGACCTCGACGAGGACTCGTCGCCCACGTCGTGGCCGGGCCAGGCGTCCTCCAGCGGCCCCTTCCCGCCGCGTGAGACCGCGCCGCAGGGCCCCCAGCTGCCCGATCTGACGGGTGGCGGCGACGGCTCGTCCGCGACCCCTGAGCACACCCGACGGCATGCGGCCGCCCGCCGCCCGAGCGGCGCCGGCTCGTTGCTGCGCGAGACCGTCATCATCCTGGTCAGCGCGATCGTGCTCTCCCTGCTGGTCAAGACGTTCCTCGTGCAGGCGTTCTTCATCCCCAGCCAGTCGATGCACGACACGCTCATCGAGCACGACCGCATCCTGGTCAGCAAGCTCACGCCCGGCCCGTTCGACCTGCGCCGGGGCGACATCGTCGTGTTCAAGGACCCGGGGGGCTGGCTGCCGGCCGACGTCGCGCCCGACCCCGGGCCGGTGCGCGGCGCGATCAACGACGCGCTGACCTTCATCGGGCTCTACCCGGCCGACGCCAACGAGCACCTGGTCAAGCGCCTCATCGGCCTGCCCGGCGACCACGTGGCGTGCGCGGGCGCGGGCGAGCCGATCACGGTCAACGGGGTGCCGCTCGACGAGCCGTACCTCGCGGCGGGCGTGCTGCCCAGCGACATCGCGTTCGACGTCACCGTGCCGCCCAACAGCATCTGGGTCATGGGCGACAACCGCTCGCACTCCTCGGACTCCCGCTACAACCAGGGCAAGCCCGGGGGTGGTTCGGTTCCCATCCAGAACGTGGTCGGCATGGCCTTCGTGACGGTGTGGCCCCTGGAGCGCGTGGGGCTGCTGCACAACCCGACCAGCACGTTCGCGGACGTGCCCGACCAGCCGTGACCACCGCGGTCACCGTGACCCGGCGCCCGGCGCCGGTGCGGTCGGCTCCCCACCTGCGGCACGAGCGCGTGCTGCTGCGGGACGGCGCCCGGCTGCTGGCCGGGATGGACGAGGTCGGCCGCGGCTCGCTCGCCGGGCCCGTGAGCGTCGGCGTGGTCGTCGTGGACGCAACCACGCGGTCCGCCCCCAAGGGCGTCGCCGACTCCAAGCTGCTCGCCCCCGCCGCCCGGACCCGCCTGCTCCCGGCCCTGAACCGGTGGGGCGTCGCCCGCGCGGTCGGCCACGCGAGCGCCGACGAGATCGACGCGATCGGCATCATCGCGGCCCTCCGGCTTGCGGGCACCCGCGCGCTGACCACGATCGCCGCGACCGTCGGCCCCGTGGACGTCGTGCTCCTCGACGGCTCGCACGACTGGCTCACGCGCCCCGCGCAGGGCGACCTGTTCGCGCTCGACGACGAGCCGGACGTGCCCGCGCCGCGCGTGCACGTCAAGGTCAAGGCCGACCGGACGTGCGCCTCGGTGGCGGCTGCGAGCGTGCTGGCCAAGTGCGAGCGCGACGCCATGATGGTCGGGCTGGCGGCGGAGCACCCGGCCTACCGGTGGGACGAGAACAAGGGCTACGCGTCCCCCGAGCACATGGCGGCGCTGCGGGAGCTGGGCCCGTGCGTGCTCCACCGGCGCTCGTGGCGGCTGCCCGGCGTGGGCGGTCTTGACGACGACGGCGAGCCGGACCTGGCGCTCCTCGAGGACGCGGCTCTCGACGACGAGGTCGTGTGATCGACCGGCCGCGTGGCGTCGCGCGGCCCGGACCGCACGCATGGGGGATGATGTCCCGGTGAGCGCGGAGGACCTGGAGAACTACGAGACCGACATGGAGCTCGCGCTGTACCGCGAGTACCGCGACGTCGTGGGGCTCTTCTCCTACGTCGTGGAGACCGAGCGGCGGTTCTACCTGGCGAACCAGGTCGACCTGCAGGTGCGCTCGGCGGCGGGTGAGGTCTACTTCGAGCTGACGCTCGCCGACGCCTGGGTCTGGGACGTGTACCGCTCCGCGCGGTTCGTGAAGTCGGTGCGGGTCGTGACGTTCAAGGACGTCAACGTCGAGGAGCTGGCCAAGGCCGAGCTCGACCTCGGGGGCAGCGCGGGCTTCGCCCGCTGATACTCGCGCGAGCCGACCATGGTCGGTTCTCCGGCCGCCTGGTGCGACTGTCGAGACGGCGCGGTCTCTTGGTGCTCGTGCGCCGGCCCTGCCACCTCGCACGGTGGGGGAGAGGCGCGTGCCGGTCGAGGGCGCCGAGCCGCCCACAGCCCCGTCTCCGAATCGCGCGCCCCACGGATCGCCGACGACACCCCGGCCACCCGCTCGCCACCTGGCAGCGTCCTGCGCGGAGGTGGTCCGGTGCGCGCGAAGGACGCAGTGGGACGGTACGGCGAGGACGTGGCCGCGGCGCACGTGCGTGGTCGTGGGTGGGAGGTGCTCGACCGCAACTGGCGGACCCGGGACGGTGAGCTCGACCTGGTCGCCCTCGACGGGGACGAGCTCGTGGTCGTGGAGGTCAAGACCCGCCGGTCGGTCGCGTTCGGTCATCCGGCCGAGGCGGTCACGCGGCGCAAGCTGGCCCGGGTGCGACGGCTCGCTGCGCAGTGGCTGGCCGCGCACGACGTGCACCCACGGTCGGTGCGGGTCGACGTCATCGCCGTGCTGCTGCCCCCGCGCGGCGCGGCCGAGGTCGACCACCTCGTGGGGGTGGTCTGAGTGGTGCTCGGCCGCACGCTCGGCGTCGCGCTGGTGGGACTGACGGGCCACGTGGTCGAGGTCGAGGCGCATCTCGCGCCCTCGTTGCCGGCGTTCACGCTCGTAGGGCTCCCCGACGCCTCGCTGGCCGAGTCGCGGGACCGCGTGCGTGCCGCGGTGACATCCTCAGGACTGCCGTGGCCCAACCGTCGGATCACCGTCAACCTCTCGCCGGCCACGCTGCCGAAGTCCGGGTCGGGCTTCGACCTCGCCATCGCGGTGGCCACGCTGGCCGGAGCGGAGGCGATCGACCCGGCCGCGACGCGGGACGTCGTGCACCTGGGGGAGCTCGGGCTGGACGGTCGGCTCCGGCCCGTGCGCGGCGTGCTGCCGGCGGTCGCCGCGGCGGTGGCTGCCGGCCGGAGCCGGGTGGTGGTCGCGGAGGCGAACGCCGCCGAGGCGCGGCTCGTCCCGGGGGCGCAGGTCGTGGGCGCCACGAGCCTCGCGCAGGTGGCCGCCGGCTACGGGGCGAGCCTGGATGTGCCGCCCGTCCCGCCGGTGGCCACCGACCCGGTCGCGGGGCGCGCCGTCGTGGCGGCACTGGATCTCGCCGACGTCGTGGGCCAGACGGAGGCGCGCGCGTGCCTGGAGGTCGCGGCGGCGGGTGGGCACCACCTGCTCATGGTGGGTCCGCCGGGCACGGGCAAGACGATGCTCGCGGCGCGCCTGCCCGGGCTGCTGCCGGACCTCTCGGAGGCGGACGCGGTCGAGGTGACCGCGGTGCACTCGGTCGCGGGCGCGTTCGACCCCGGGGGCGGGCTGCTGCGCAGGCCGCCGTTCGAGGACCCGCACCACACGGCGACGCCCGCGAGCGTCGTGGGTGGCGGCTCGGGGATGCCGCGGCCGGGTGCAGCCTCGCGCGCGCACCGCGGGGTCCTCTTCCTCGACGAGGCCCCCGAGTTCTCGACCGCGGTCCTGCAGACGCTCCGGCAGCCGCTCGAGCACGGCGAGCTCGTGCTGCACCGCGCCGCCGGCACCGCCCGCTACCCCGCGCGGTTCCAGCTGGTGCTCGCGGCCAACCCCTGTCCTTGCGGGCAGGCGGTCGGCAAGGGCCTGTCGTGCACGTGCCGCGCCGAGCAGCGACGTCGGTACTTCGGCAAGCTCTCCGGGCCGCTGCTGGACCGCGTGGACCTCCAGGTCGAGCTGAGCCCGTCGCGCGCGGGCGCGGCGGCAGGGGAGTCGAGCGCGACGGTCGCGGCGCGGGTGGCCGCGGCCCGGGTCGCGCAGGTGCAGCGCCTGGCGGGCACGCCCTGGCGCACCAACGGGGACGTGCCGGGCGGGTGGCTGCGGGACCGCCTGGGCCCGGACCGCTCGCTGGTCGCCGACCTCGACCGGGCGCTCGACCGGGGCACGCTGAGCCTGCGGGGCGTGGACCGGGTGCTCCGGGTCGCGTGGACGCTCGCGGATCTCGCCGGACGGTCCGCGCCCGGCCGGGCAGACGTCGGGCAGGCCCTGCTGCTGCGCACGCGCGGGCACGGCGCGTGAGCGGCATCGGGCCGGACGTGCTCGCGCGCGCCACGTGGAGCGGCCTGGTGGAACCCGGGGACGCGGTCGCTGGGGCCCTCGTGGGCCTGCTGGGCGCCCCGGAGGCGCTCGCGTGGCTCCGCGCCGCGGTCGAGGCCGGGGACGGCCTGGATCTCGGTCCGCTCGAGGACGGTCGCGGACCGCTCGGCCCGGCGCAGGTCGCGGCGATCGGACGGGCGGTGGCTCGGTGGTCGGTCCGGCTGCCCGACTGCGACCCGCAGCGCGACCTCGACCGGCTCGACCGGATCGGTGGCGCGGTCCTGGTCCCGGGCGATCCGCGGTGGCCCGCACCGCTCGACGACCTCGGCGTCGAGGCGCCGTTCTGCGTCTGGGTGCGGGGCGACCTCGACCTCGCGACCGCGTCGGCGCGGTCCGTCTCGATCGTCGGGTCCCGTGCGGCCACGTCGTACGGCGAGCGCGTCGCCTTCGACCTCGCCGACGGGATCACCGTGGCGGGTGGGTGTGTCGTCTCCGGTGGTGCGTACGGAATCGATGCGGCCGCGCACCGCGGGGCCGTTGCTCGCGGTGGTCCGACTCTGGTGTTTCTCGCGGGCGGCGTCGACCGCGCCTATCCCGCGGGGAATGCGCGCCTGCTCGAGTCGGTGGTCGCCGCCGGGGGAGCCCTGGCCTCCGAGGTCCCTCCGGCGAGCCTGCCCACCAAGAGCCGCTTCCTGCAGCGGAACAGGCTGATCGCCGCGGCCGGCCGGGCGACGGTCGTCGTCGAGGCGGCGTGGCGCTCGGGCGCGATGAGCACCGCACACCATGCGGCACGGCTCCTGCGCCCGGTGGGGGCGGTGCCCGGGCCGGTGACGTCGATGGCGTCCGCGGGCTGCCATCGACTGCTCCGGGAGGGGGTCGCCGTGTGCGTGACCGACGCGGCCGAGCTGCGCGAGCTCGCGGCGCTGACCAGCGAGGACCTCGCTGCGGCCGTCCGGGCCGAGCGCGCCGCGGACGCGCGGGCGGCGCACCCGCGCGACGGGCTCGACCCGCTCGCCGCGCGTGTGCTCGATGCGATGCCACGCCGCGTGCCCGCGGAGCTCGAGCGCGTCGCGAGCGTCGCGGGCGTCTCCGTGGCCGAGGCGCGGGGCTCGCTCGGCCTGCTCGAGCTGGACGGATGGGTCATCCGTCGCTCGGGCGGGTGGCTGGCTGTGAATCGGGCCACACCATGACGGCCGGGCGCTGTCCAGAAGGCGCGCCGAGAACCGTGTGAAGAGAGTGGGGGTGAGGTGATCGGCGGGTGAAAAAATCGCGCATCCGGGCATTTCTTGGCCCGCGAATCGGACATTGTGCCGGGATTCACCCAACGTTAGGCCGGGCAGGTGAAAGCCGTCCTTGTGACCGGCTGTGTTTCACGTCACCGTACTCACATGGACGTGGTCGGGATCACTGCAGAGGCGCCGAATCGTGCGCGCCTGCTGTCTGATTTCTCGGCCCACCTGAGCGCCCAGCGCGGATTGTCCGCCCACACGAACCGCGCCTACGTCGGGGATGTCGACCAGCTCCTCGGCTACGCGTCGCGGCACGGGCGCACCACGCTGGACGCCATCGACCTCGGCGTCCTGCGCGGCTGGCTGGCCTCGATGGCCACCACGCACCGCAGCCGTGCGACGCTCGCCCGGCGCGGCGCGGCCGTCCGGACGTTCTTCGCCTGGGCCGCCCGCACGCACCGTGTCCCGGTGGACCCGGCTCTGCGGCTCGCGACGGCTCGCACGGCGTCGCCGCTGCCGACGGTCCTCCGGGTGGAGCCGGTGACCCAGATGCTCGACCTGGCGCGCGACCGGGCCCTCGACGGAGACGCCGTCGCGCTGCGGGACTGGGCGCTGCTCGAGCTGCTCTACGCGACGGGTGTCCGGGTCGGTGAGGTGGTCGGCGCGGACCTGGGTGACCTGGACGTGCACGAGCGGACGCTGCGCGTGGTCGGCAAGGGCGATAAGGAGCGCGTCGTCCCGTTCGGCAAGCCCGCCGCGACGGCCCTGACCGCCTGGCTCGACCGCGGTCGTCCCCAGCTCGCCCAGCCTGCCTCGCCCGCGGCCCTGCTCCTCGGGCTCCGCGGCGGGCGCCTCGACCAGCGCCAGGCGCGCACGGTCGTCCACCAGGCCGCCGCCCTCGCGGGCGTCGACGACGTGGCGCCGCACGCGCTGCGCCACTCTGCCGCGACCCACCTTCTCGAGGGCGGGTCGGACCTGCGCAGCGTCCAGGAGCTCCTCGGGCACGCGAGCCTCGCCACGACGCAGCGCTACACCCACGTCTCCGCAGACCGGCTCCGGTCGGCGTTCCAGCAAGCTCACCCCCGCGCATGACGCACACGATGGAGTCGACGATGACGACGCAGCTGGACGCCGCCTTCCCGGTGCGCACGCGTAGGACGAGCACGGCCCCCGAGGGCGTCATCCCGCAGCCGTGGCCCGCCACGACCGAGCAGGTCGCGGCGCCGAACGTGCCGATCACGCGGGGCGTGCCGACGCCCCGCGTGCCGGTCGCGCCGAGCCGGTCCGTCGAGGAGATCGACGCCCTGTGGGAGGACTACAAGGCCACGCAGTCCCCCCGGGCGCGCGAGGGCCTGATCCTGCACTACGCCTCGCTGGTGTCGGCGGTCGCCGGCCGCGTCGGCATGCGTCTGCCCAGCACGGTCGAGCAGGCCGACCTGGTCTCGTACGGCATGTTCGGCCTCATCGACGCCATCGAGAAGTACCAGACCGACCGCTCGGTGAAGTTCGAGTCCTACGCCTCGTCCCGCATCCGCGGCGCGATCATCGACGAGCTGCGCGCGATGGACTGGGTCCCGCGCTCGGTCCGCACCAAGGCCCGCTCGGTCGACCGCGCCTACGCCGAGCTCGAGGCCAAGCTGCACCGCACCCCGACCGAGGACGAGGTGGCCCGCCACCTCGAGATGCCCGTCGAGGACCTGCGCGCCATCTACTCCCAGCTGTCGACCGTGAACGTGGCCGCGCTGGACGAGCTGCTCGGCGGCGGCGACGACCGTCCCGGTGGCGTCTCGCTCGTGGACACGCTCGGCGACGAGCGCACGCTCGACCCGGCCGGCTCGATCGAGGCCGCCGAGACGAAGTTCCTGCTCGCCCGTGCGATCGAGTGTCTGGGCGAGCGCGAGCGCATCGTCGTCGTCCTCTACTACTACGAGGGCATGACCCTGGCGGAGATCGGCCGCGTGCTCGGCGTCACCGAGTCGCGCATCTCGCAGATGCACACGGCCGCGATGGTCCGGCTGCGCACCCGCCTGCTCGAGGCCGAGCGCGTCTGACCGCCCCGATCGACGGGCCGGTCGACGCCGCGCCCGAGGAGAGCAGCACCACCGGCCCCGCGCCGGGGAGCAGCGCGAGCGGGTCCACGTAGTCGTCGCCCACCCGGACGCCCCAGTGCAGGCATGTTGCCGGTGCGCAGTGGGACCCCTCCGTGGTCAGGATGCCGAGCGCCTGTCCCGCGACGACCGCGTCCCCGACGCGGACGCCGGTCAGCACGGGCTCGAGGCTCGACCGGCGCCCGCTCGCGTCAGTGACCGTGACCACGCCCCGGCCGGCCACCGCGCCCGCGAACGTGACGACGCCGTCGACGGGGGAGAGGACGGACGCTGCGGCGACCGCGCGCAGGTCGACGCCCCGATGGCCCGCGGCCCACGGCCGCGGCGGCGGCTCGAACCCGCGGGCGACGTCCGCGAGTCCCGCGAGCGGGAGCCGGTACGTGCCCGGCTCCGGCGGCCCCGACGACTCCGCCGGTCCCGCCGAACCCGCCGAGGCGAGCACGGCGAGCACGAGCGCCACGAGCACGGCGACGACCCCGGACCCGACGGCCGTCCGGGCAGCGGCGGTGCGGGGCGGGCCGCCGGACCCGAGGCGGGAAGCGGTGTGCGCCGGGCCACCGGACCCGGGGCGGGAGACGGTGCGCGCCGGGCCGCCGGACCCGGGGCGGAAGGCGGTGCCGCCACTCCCCTCGACCACGAGGGGAGTGGCGGTGCCGGGCGGGCCGTCGGACTCGGGTCGGGATGCCGCGCGGCGCGAGCCGTCCGAGTGACGAGCTGCGGTCGGGCGCGGCGGGTCTGGGGTGCTGGCCGCGGCAGGGTCTCGGGTCATGAGGGCGATCGTCGAGGGCGGGGACGGCCCGACGCGGAGCGCGAGGCGATCCTGGGGACGAGGCCGCCGGCCGGCCGGGCTGTGGGCGGGTCGTGTGGTTCGGACCAGCCCCGGCGATCGGCTAAACTTCTGGTGCGACCGGTCCGTACCGGTCGACTTCGCGCGTCATCCACCCGCCCCGGGACCCGACGGCCATCGTGCCGACGAGGACCAGGACGGGGTCGATCTCCGCAGCGGTCCGTGCACCTGCCCACGTGGTTGGTGCCGGTGCGGGCGACGACATGGCGCCAGGGGCGCCGACCAGGTTGGTCGGAGCCGACAACCGAGATGCGGGCCCCGAGAAGGGTCCGCCTTGACGCGTGCACCCTGCGGTGCGCGCCGGAAGGACGTGCCATGGCCGTCGTGACCATGCGCCAGCTGCTCGAGAGCGGTGTCCACTTCGGGCACCAGACCCGGCGCTGGAACCCCAAGATGAAGCGCTTCATCTTCACCGAGCGCAACGGCATCTACATCGTCGACCTGCAGCAGTCGCTGTCGTACATCGACAACGCCTACGACTTCGTGAGCCAGACCGTCGCGCACGGCGGGACGATCCTGTTCGTCGGCACCAAGAAGCAGGCGCAGGAGCCGGTGGCCGAGCAGGCCGCCCGCGTCGGCATGCCGTACGTCAACCAGCGCTGGCTCGGTGGGATGCTCACCAACTTCAGCACGGTCCACAAGCGCCTGCAGCGCCTCAAGGAGCTCGAGCAGATCGACTTCGACGACGTGGCGAGCTCGCCGCTGACGAAGAAGGAGCTGCTCGTCCTGCGCCGCGAGAAGGACAAGCTCGCGAAGACGCTCGGCGGCATCCGTGACATGGCCAAGGTTCCCTCGGCCGTGTGGATCGTCGACACGAACAAGGAGCACCTCGCCGTCAACGAGGCGCGCAAGCTCGGCATCCCGGTCGTCGCGATCCTCGACACCAACTGCGACCCCGACGTCGTCGACTACCCGATCCCGGGCAACGACGACGCCATCCGCGCCGTGCAGCTGCTGACCCGCGTCATCGCGGACGCCGCCGCCGACGGTCTGCTCAAGCGTCACTCGGGTCGCACCGCGGCAGCCGAGGGCACCGAGGCCGACGCCGAGCCCCTGGCCGAGTGGGAGCGCGAGCTGCTCGCCGGCGCCGAGGCCGACCTGGCGGGTGCCGAGGTCTCCGCCGACGCGACCGAGGCCGTCGCCGAGGCGAAGACCGAGATCGCCGAGGAGGTCGTGGCCGAGGACGCCGCGACCGAGGCCGTGGCCGAGGAGGTCGTCGCCGAGGCTGTCGCCGAGGAGGTCGTGACCGAGGCTGTCGCCGAGGAGGTCGTCGCCGAGGCTGCCGCCGAGGAGGCTGCGCCCGAGGCCGCTGCCGACGAGACCGCCGCCGCCGAGGGCGACGCCGACTCCAAGTGACCCTGCCGGGGGGGGGGGGGGGGGGGGGGGGGGGGGGGGGGCGGCCGCCCGCCCCCCCCCCCCCCCCCCCCGCCCCCCCCGCCCCCCCCCCCCCCCCCCCCCCCCCCCCCCCCCCCCCCCCCCCCCCCCCCCCCCCCCCCCCCCCCCCCCCCCCCCCCCCCCCCCCCCCCCCCCCCCCCCCCCCCCCCCCCCCCCCCCCCCCCCCCCCCCCCCCCCCCCCCCCCCC